>CAZWGD010000060.1:0-9264 GCA_964633235.1 uncultured Desulfobacteraceae bacterium
GAAATTTAGTTGCCAACCACTTTGACATTTACACCCCCCAGGAATTGGTGGACCGCATGGGCGGCGTACCCAAGGAGAAGCAAGCCGAAGAGGGCATCAAAATCTGCGTGGAGGCCATCGAGCGGCTCAAGGAAGTGGAAGGAGTGGCGGGATTTCACATCATGGCCATCGAGTGGGAGCAAAAAGTGCCTGAAATTGTCGAACGCGCCGGTCTCTATCCCCGGCCCGTCGTCGAATAGCCATGTTATAATACAGATATGGAAACGAAATTAAAACAAAGGAGGAATTCCAATGACTGACAAACAACTCATCCTGGTGGTGGACGACGACCCAGATCTGGTGGAGGCGGTCTCCATGAAACTCAAAAACGAGGATTTCCGGGTGGCCACCGCGTATGACGGTGAAGAGGCCTGGGACCGAATCAGGGAGGAGCGCCCCGACCTGATGATCCTGGACGTGATGATGCCGCGTAAGGACGGATACACCCTCTGCGACGAAATCAAGAAGTCCGATGAATACAAGGACATCATCGTGGTCCTGCTCACGGCAGTGGCCGACGCGGTCACCTCTACCAACTTCACCCACATGGGGGGCAAAAGCACGCTAGCCGACGATTACTTGCCCAAACCCATTGAACTGGAAAAGCTCATGCAGATTGTCAGGGAGAACCTGGAGTAGTAGAATCGCTGCCGGGGCGCTGCCGGTCCGGGGCATGCAGCGCCCCATCCGCCCAGGGGGAAACATGACACAGAAAGTGGACATCCGCGGCATAAAGTTCAGCATCGAGCTGGCCCTGGTACGGATGCCGCCGGACATCGACCCGCACCCGCGGGAGATAATTCGGCGACTGGCCGAAGAGCGAATCAATCTCACCTGCGTGGTCTTAGACAGGGTGGGAACAGATCTTGCGGGAATCTTCTGCATCGAGGCCGCAGACCTGCCCCGCCTGGAAAAGGTGTTGGCCGATGTGACCGGCCGTTTGGAAAAGAAGACCTCGGTGGGCACCCTCACTCTTTTCCCGCACCGAAGCCGGATGGATCTGCTCACCACGGTACTGAACGCCCTTGGCAGTTGCGGCATTCCCGTCCTGGGCATCGCCGCCTCCATGTCTGCGATGACCGTGGTGCTTCCTTACCAGCGGCTAGACGAAGCCGTGGAAGAGATTGCCCGAAAAATTCGTTTACCCGCCAACCACGCCCCTTTCCGGCCTCAATTTCGCATCCGGCAGGTTTAAGCATGGAAACCATCGCCATTTATTGGGAACCAATTATCAAAACGTACGGCATCGAAGTGCGCTCGGGATTGAGCCTGGTGACGATTCCCCTGCGGATGACAAGGCCTGATCCCGGACCCTTGCACTACCTGGAAGAGATCAAAAACTGCGGGAACCTTAGCGTTTATTTCGCTGCACCCTCCCCGGATCAAAGTCTCCGTCTCCACCTTTTGTTTGAGGGTTCTCCGCCGGCGCCGTTCTCCGGCGCGGATTTGCCGCGGGGCGCCCTTGTGGAAGCGCCCGTGGAACTGATATACCTCCATGGGCCCCACTACGGTGACCGCTACGGTATCGCCGACGCAGCCATGGGTGCCCTTGCCGAGGTGAAAGTCCCCTTGATCGCAATGGCCTGCTCCAGTTCATCGATACACATGGTGGTGGCCGACGGGGACGCCCGGCACGCGGCAACCGGGCTGTCTCGGGCATTTGTCGTTCCCGGGGAAGGCGACATGGAAAGCGGGCCTCAATGATGCAGCATTCCCACGAAATCGACTGGCAAATGAGGGTTTTCGACTCTTTATCGTTTCCGACGCTGATCCTCAAGCCGGATCGCACCATTGTAGCGGCGAACCGACGGTTTCTCGATAAAATCAAGGTCGAGGCCAAAGAGATTGAGGGGCGAACCTGCCGGGAAGTTTTCTATCAATATTTTTACGACAAAGAACTACCCTGCGCCCAGGGTATTTGTCCCTTGGATAAAACCGTAAAGGAGGGAAAGGGTAATTCCATCCTGAGACAGTTGACCAGCAAGGGAGGTCGATCGCGATGGGAAGACCGGGTGTTCTCCCCCATCCTGAACGATGCGGGAGAGGTCATCTACGTCATTGAATCGGTGCGGGACGTCACCCGGACCAAAACGTTGGAGCAAATGTATTACGGCGTCCGCAAATTCCTAGACCGCGTCATTCAGAGTTCGGCCAGCGCCATCATAGCCACCGACGGAAAGGGTCGTATTCTTCTCATGAACCAGGCTGCGGAGAAATTGTTCGGCTGCAGTTTCGACCGCGCCGATCGAATTAACTTTAGGGACCTCTACCCGCCGGGCATGGCCGCAGAAATCATGGAAAGGCTTCGCGACGACGGTTACGGCGGGCCGGGAAAACTACCGGTGACACAGGTAAATATTCTCACGCTCCGGGGGGAGGAGATCCCTGTGGAAATGACCGGCGCCTTTATTTACGAGAGGGACCGGAAAGTCGGCATCATGGGCATCTTTAACGATTTGCGGGAACGCCGGGCCGTGGAGAAAAAACTGCAGGAGGCGGAGGCTCAGGTGATTCAGTCCGAAAAAATGGCCTCGTTGGGCCGGCTGGCGGCAGGTGTGGCCCATGAAATCAACAATCCCCTCACCGGCATCCTGATGTACGGCAAAATGTTGTGGGAGAAATGGGGGAAGGACGAAACCGTCGGCCCCCATTTGCAATACATCCTCGAAGATGCGGAGCGCTGTCGCGACATCGTCAAAAACCTGCTGGCCTATAGCCGGCAGTCCACTACCACCAGAGAGCTGATGCCCCTTAACGTCCTGGTGGAGGAGAGCCTGCACCTAATTCGGGACCAGAAGCTTTTTATGGATATCGAGGTCGTTAAGCGCCTGACCAAGGCACCGCTGCCTGTGTTTATCGACCGCAATCAGATGCGCCAGGTGGTTATCAACCTGGTGATAAACGCCATCGACGCCATGGACAAAGTGGGCACCCTGGTCCTGGAGACACTTCGTGACGACACGGCGAACTGCGCTTATCTACTGGTGGGTGACACCGGGTGCGGCATCCCAGAAGCGGACCGTTCGCGGATTTTCGACCCCTTTTTCACCACCAAGGAACCCGGCAAAGGGACGGGATTAGGCCTCAGCACCTCTTTCGGCCTCGTAAAGGACAACGGCGGAGACATTCGCATAAAGGAATCCGGTGCCCACGGCACTACGCTCCTGCTGGAGCTGCCCTTGATGGAGGAAGCGTTCACGGGCATACCGGAATCCATCGGATAATCCCCATGGCTGGGGGTTGCCTGTTGGCCGCTCCCGAAGATCATGAAAGATGAATATGGCAATGAAAGTAGAAACGCAGTACCCGGCCGAGGATGTCCCTCGGATACTGGTCATCGACGACGAGGAGCGTATCCGCAGCGCCTGCAAGCTGGTGCTCGAGGAGAGCGGATACGAGGTAAGTGTGGCCAAGGATGGCCTCCAGGGGCTTGACCGGCTTCGGCAGGAGCACTCCGACATCGTCCTGCTGGACCTGATGATGCCCTCCCTCTCCGGATTCGACGTGCTTGCAGAAATAAAAGCCGTCCACCCGGACACGGTGGTTATCGTCATCACCGGCTATGCCACCCTGGAGCACTCCGTGGAGGCCATGAAAAAAGGGGCTTTCGATTTTATCCCCAAACCCTTCACGCCCGAACACCTCCTCATCACCGTGGACAAGGCGTTGACCCACATCCGTGCGCTTTACGACATCGCCGAAACCCGGTCGCGGATTCGGGCCATGGTCAACCGGCTTTCCGACGGTGTGATGTGCACTAATCGTGAAAACCGTGTCGTGCTGGCCAATCCAGCTTTTTTGCGTATGATCGGCCGCCATGTGGAGTCGGTTTCCGGTTTGAGCGTGGACGAGGTTGTCAACATCGACCTTCTGCGGTCGATGATTGGATCTGCCTTGGAAACGGCACACGAGCCTTTCTCCGAGCAGCGCAGGGAATTTGTCCTTGAAACGGAAGCTAACGCCAAGGAGAAAATCATCAGTGCCCATTGCGCCCCTTTTCGAGATCGGCGGGGGCGTCATTTGGGCATCATCACCGTCTTGCACGATATCACGGCCCTCAAGCAGATGGATCGGATGAAATCCGAGTTTGTGTCTATGGTCAGCCATGAAATACGGGGACCCATGAACTCCGTACAGATGCAATTGCAAGTGTTGCTGGACGGACTTGCCGGGGATTTGAATCAGGAGCAACGCGGCATTCTGGAAAGGGCTTCAGGTAAAATTGTGAGTTTGTGCCAGATGACATCGGAACTGCTGGATTTGGCGCGAATCGAATCCGGCTTGATCTCCTTGGAGCGGGATCCTGTTGATATGGCTGAATTGATACGGGAGCAGGTGGAACTCCACGGCCCCCGCGCCGCTGACGCCGGCATTGAAATGGAAATGAGTTTGCCGAGTAATCTTCCCCCTTTGCTGGGTCATCGGCGTAATCTGGAGGAAGTCATTTCGAATTTAATCACGAATGCCATCAAGTATTCCCCCGGCGGCGGACGTATTCACGTTTCAGCGTATGCAAAACATAACCAATTGCACATAGAGGTCAGCGATACCGGACTGGGCATTGCTACAGAGGATCAAAAGAGTATTTTCAAGCGTTTCTACCGAGTCAAAAACGCCCATACCCGCAAAATCCAGGGCACCGGGCTGGGTCTCTCCCTGGCCCGAAAAATCGTAAATGCCCACAATGGACATATTCGCCTGGAGAGCCGGCCGGAAAAAGGCAGCACCTTTTTCATCGATTTGCCGGTGGACGATAATAACGGTTTGGCAGCATGAAATTGCCGTCTGCTACGAGGCGCAGTCCATTTTGCGCCAAAACTATGCTTATGGCCACGTTTTTTCCAGGCTAGAGCTTTACCAGCTTACGGGGATATTCCCTTGCAAGATCGACATACAGTTGTTTCCCATAGGTCCAGAACTCTCTATGTTTTCTTTTAACATCCCCCATGATTTTACAGGGAACACCACCGGCGATTTTCCCGTCCGGGATAATGGTGTTCTGCGGCACGACACAACCCTCCGCCACGATGGACCATGAGCCGATCACAACCTCAAAGCCGATAATGGACCCGATCCCTATAACAGCGCCAGACTTGATCTTCTTCCCATGTATGATAGCCCCATGCCCCACAGTAACGGATTCTTCCAACTCAAGAACTCCATTGGGTCTGATATGCAGAGTTGTATTCTCTTCTACGGCAGATCCGGGACCAATGATAATCTTCCCATAATCCCCTCTTACAATGGCGCCATGGCCGATATAGCAATTATCACTGATGGTCACATCGCCGATAACCCTCGCTGAATCGCTGATGTAAGTGTTTTTTCCTATTTTCGGGATCCTGCCGCCATATCTGTAAACCGCCATAAATCAGTCCTTTGGTCTATTAAAAAGGCCCCCATCCAAAGATCTCAACCAATAGCATGGGGTGAACCGTGGCCGCAAGCCGGTTCATCCCATCTCTACAACCGTCACTGTGGCATGCATGGCCGGTGCACCGAAGATACGATCTCATTGACGATCTTGAGCAGACTTTAGGCTGCCGGCTAGGTATCATGGCCTGGTGGCCGGCCTCGATACCGCCGGAAAATAGACCTACCGATCGGCGCCGTATCCCCTTTTCCAGGGATGGCGATGGAATTCCCGGTACGTGGACAGGGCGAGGTACAAAGCCCCCACGGCCAGCTCCGCACAGTGGGCGTGGTCCGGTGGGAGCGTCTCCAGATAATCGATCACCTTTTCAGGCGTGATGCCCCAGGCGTTTTCGATGCTCTTGCCTTCGGACAACCGGGCCACTGTGTTGCAGCAGGCATGGGTGTTGATACAACCGTCCACCAAGTAGGAGACGCTTTCCACCGTACTGTTCCTAATCTTAAGAAATATCTCCACGCTGTCCCCGCAAACGCCGGTTCGCCTGCCGTAGCCGTCGGGATTGTCCATGGAATCCTGTCTATCCCTGGTCAGGGCCATCTCCAGGTAGTGCCTTGAATGGTCCTGAAAAAAATCAAAATTCCTGTCATCCATAGATCTATTACCAGTGTCCATCGACATTGGCCTCATCCGCGTAGGTTACCCGACCTTCCTCGAAAGCCTTCACCGCTTCCTTGACCGTACCGGTCATGTCATTGGCCACCTTGACCCCGGCTGCGGCTAGGGTTTTGAATGCCTTGGGCCCGCAGTAACCGGTGAGCAGCACCTGAGCCCCGCTGTCGCCAACGCTCACAGCCGCTTGAATTCCGGCCCCTTTGAAAGCATTCATGTTCTCAGCATTGTCCATAACCTCCAGATCGCCATTGGCCGTGTCGATAAACAGAATGTACCTTGCACGGCCGAACCTGGGATCCACCCGTGCATTCAGGTCTTTCCCCTGTGAGGTAACCGCGATTTTCATATATCACCCCCGTATTCCCAACCTATATGGCTGGAATAAGAATTCAAAAGACCGATACTCATTGCCGAGTATGGGACATTTGCTTTTTCCGTCTAAATTATTTCAATGATGCCCGGCATTTTTGAGCGTACGGTCAAGGCATGTTACCGCCGCCCCCGCCGCACACCTGGTCGTTGCGAATCTCCGGCAGTTTGCCGGCGATCAAGTCCTCTACCACCGGCTTTATCTCCGCCCTTTCCGCATCATGATACACATCGATCCCGACCTGCCGGAATCCCATCAGCGGGCGCATACCGATGCCGCCCACCACCAGGGCATTGACCTTATGTCCCGCCAGGAGATTCACCGGCACCATGCAGCCGCCCTGCACATGTTCTTCGTTCTTGATGATGGAGACCGCCTTGATTTCGCCGTTTTCAACGTCTATGCAGGTAAACACCTTACAATGTCCGAAATGTCCCGCCCGTATTCCGTTCAAACCGTCTGGTTCATTCGTGGGAACGGCTATTCTTCCGTTTTGCATAGATCCAATTCTCCTTTTTTTTAGTTAAGTTTGTTCTCCAAGCACCTGCAATCAGGGTTTGGTTTCAGTATCAGATATTTTTATCCTTTTGTGGTTTGAAGCGTAAGGGAATCCAGCCTTTAAAGCCTTTCCAGGACATTCGACCAAATTTGGCTGACAGCGGTGCCCAATTTGCCATCCGGTTGATGCTCCAGAATCGTTTTTCCATCAACCATGGCTTTGATGAACTGAGGGTCAAAAGGAATTTTGCCCACAAACGGAATGCCCTTTTCCGCTGTGAATGCCTCGATGGCCGCACCCTGGGTAGGGTTCAGATCGTATTTGTTGACACAGACCATGCTGGGAATCTTGAAATGGGCGGCAAGGTCCAGCAGGCGCTGCATGTCGTGCAGCCCCGAAACCGTTGGTTCAGTCACCACAAGAAGGGCGCCGGCCCCTCCCACCGAGGCAATCACCGGGCACCCCACCCCCGGGGGACCATCGGTGATAATCAGATCCAGATCCTTGGCTTCAGCCAGCTTTTTTGCCTCCTGGCGTACAAGGGTTACCAGCTTCCCCGAATTCTCCTCGGCGATACCCAGCCTTGCATGCACCATGGGGCCGAAGCGGGTGCTGGAAATGAACCATTCCCCGCATTTGTTGACCGGAAAATCAATGGCCCGCTCAGGGCAGAAATCGACACAGACACCGCAGCCTTCACAGTCGATGGCATCGACCACGAAGTCGTCGGAAATCGCCTCGAAACGGCAGAGATCGATGCATTGGCCGCACTGAGAACATAGACCAGGCTCAATAAGGGCTACGTTGCCGCCCATGAAATCCGTCCGTTCGTGGATATCCGGGCTCATCAAAAGGTGCAGGTCGGCGGCATCCACATCCGCGTCGCACAGTACGCTGTTTTCTGCAATCGAGGCAAAGGCCGCCGTGAGACTGGTCTTTCCCGTTCCGCCCTTGCCACTCAATATGACGAGTTCCTTCATGCGTTCGACTTTCTTTTCAGGATGTTGGGTTCCGGGGCCCGCATCGAGCCCCTCTAATTACTTTTTTTGTTTTTGGATCAGCTCTTCGATCCGTCTGAACAGCTCTCTGAACCTGTCCTTCCATACCGGCAGGGCTTCGACCATCAGGTTGCCCGTGGAATAAGCCTCTGCAATTTGTCTATCAAAGGGTATTTCCATCAGAATCGGCAGGTTTTCCGCTTGTGCGTACTCCCTTACCGCGTCGTTGCCCATGTCGGAGCGGTTAATCACCAGACCGTGGGGTATCTTCAGAAGCTTCACCGCCTCGATGGCCAGTTTGAGATCGTGCAGACCGAAAGGCGTGGGTTCCGTCACCATGAGAACGAAATCCGTGTCCTTCATGGCCGCGATTACCGGACAGGACGTTCCGGGGGGGGCATCAATGATATTGACCATGTCCGGCCGGGTCTGTGATCTGACCTCCCTGATCAGCGGCGGCGACATGGCCTCACCGACCCGCATGCGCCCGCCGGCGAAATACCCGGCCCGGAAGGACCCCTGTTCCAGCACGCCCAGCTCCCGACCACCTTCGGTGACGGCTCCCTCCGGGCAGACAACTGTGCAGCCGCCGCAACTGTGACACAGCTCCGGAAAAGTGAGGACGGTGTCACCGGCAATGGCAATCACCTTAAAGCGGCAGATCTCCGCACACTTGCGGCACAGGGTGCATTTTTCCATGTCGATTTCCGGGACCATGGTAAAGACGGTTCTCGACCGGTCTATGGCCGGCGACACGAAAAGATGGGCATTGGGCTCCTCCACGTCGCAATCTAAAAGCTGCACGCCTTCCCCGATGGAAACCGCCAGGTTGGTGGCCACAGTCGTCTTGCCGGTTCCGCCTTTGCCGCTTGCGATGCTGATAATCATCGTCCCACCTTAAATGACTGAATTTTTTTCTGAAATACCATAATGGCCAACTTCATGTTGCCGCTCCTCTCAACTGACCGCCCAAGTGCTCTCAAACTGACATTGCATCCAGCAGAATCCGTGCCAATGACAGATGTTCAAAGAAAATTGCTAACTTTATATATTATTTCAACCAGATACGAAAAAACCAGCCTTATGAGAAAAAATTGCGGATGATTGCGAAATTGCAACTCCTATGCTGCAAGTAATGGTAATTTTGCAATATAGTATGCAATCATTGAAACGGTTTAATGCTAACCGGCGATAGGGTTCAAGCATGACACCAAAGGTTGATAAAATAATGAAAACTGATATTAACCTGTACGGATGGAGCCCGATCCTGATAAGGACGGTAGTCGAGGTCGAAATTACCAAGAGACTGATC
>CAZWGD010000061.1:0-3152 GCA_964633235.1 uncultured Desulfobacteraceae bacterium
GTTTTCATGGCTGATGGTATGATCCTAGAAGATGGAAACCCAACTGAGTTATTTGATAACCCTAAACATGAAAAAACTAAAAATCTCTTAAAAAACGTATTATAATTTTGCTCATCCATCTCTCTTAAAGATTTGGTTGAATTTTCATCCGGCAACCCCTCAAAAGTCTTTGGTAAACCTTATGAGGTTTTCGATGATAAGCGGTTTATCGCGCGCCTGCCTAAGCCCCCTTATCTTTTTATAGACCGCATCACCAGGGTTGATCCTGAACCGTGGGTGCTGACACCTGACGGCTGGGCCGAAGCCGAATACGAAATTCCCCAAGATGCCTGGTATTTTGCCGCCAACCGGATGCCGTTGATGCCGTACTGCATCCTTCTGGAAATCGCCCTGCAACCCTGTGGGTGGCTGGCCGCCTACATGGGATCCGCTTTAAGGAGTGAACAGGACCTGAAGTTCAGAAATCTGGGCGGTCAAGCCGTCATTCATCAGGATGTATTGCCGGATACGGGGAAACTGACCACCCGAACTCGACTTTCCCGGATTTCCGAGGCCGGGGACATGATTATTGAAAGCTTCGATTTTCAGGTCCTGAGCGATAGGGGGCCCGTTTATACCGGCGATACCTATTTCGGCTTTTTCACCGCGAAGGCTCTGGAGCATCAGGCGGGTCTTACGAAGCCCAAACATGTGCCTGACCATTTGAACGCACGGAATCCGACCCTGCGCCACCGGAGCGTTGTTCATCGGTTTAAAGACCACTCACCGCTCCGCCCCTCCCATCCAGCCCCCGCGTTCATCGAGGGACATGTTTCCGGGGCCGGGGCTCGCCGAATGTCGAGTTTTGCCATGCCGGCAAAAGCCTTGCGCATGATCGATAGCATCGACAGATATGCGCCTGCCGGGGGTGTGGCGGGACTGGGATATATCGAAGGCACCAAAACAGTCGATCCTCGCGAGTGGTTTTTTGACGCCCATTTTTATCAAGACCCGGTGTGGCCCGGCTCCCTGGGAATTGAATGCCTGTATCAATTGATGAAATATATGGCCCGGGATCGCTGGGGGGCATTGGCTGAAACCCACCTATGCTCGCTGATAACCGGGGCTTCCCATCGGTGGACATACCGGGGCCAAGTGATTCCCGAAAGCGGCACCGTGAGGGTAAGCGCGGTGGTGACCGAAATCAAGGCCCCACCCAACCCCGGAATCATAACCGACGGATATCTGCAGGTGGACGGGCGTTATATCTATAAAATGCAGGCCTTCGGTTTATCACTAATCCCTAGAAAATGAACGGGACTGTTGCCGGCTTGGAATATTTTGGTCTAAAGAGGTAGGAACCACTTTGCATTTACCTTTAAGGCACCGAACTGAATATGGGCTTTTAAATAATGTTTTTGGCAAGGCTGGAAGGAGCTTTCCTGAGAAAGGCGAACTGTTCGTCCGCTGTCGAGGGCAAGCGACTGATAACGCAGCCCAAAACCTTTTCTGAAGGACAATAGCGGGGTTTATGCGCTACTCAAACGTGTATATTGATGCCCTTGGCTACGTGCTGCCGGTCAACGTGATCACTTCGGAAGACATTGAAGACCGTCTGGAACCGTTGTACGACAAGCTCCATTTTCCTAAAGGCCAATTGACCGCATTGACCGGCATCGGTGAAAGACGCTTTTGGGATCCGGGTTATCCAATCAGCGCGGGGGCCGTAGAAGCCGGAAAAAGGGTTCTCGACCAGTCGGATGTTGCCGTCAATGACATCGGCATGTTGATATACGGTGGTGTCTGCCGTGATTACCTGGAGCCGGCCACTGCATGTGCCGTGGCCCACAGCCTGGGCCTGGGAGCGCACGCCCTGGTGTATGATGTTTCCAATGCCTGTTTGGGGATGCTCAACGCCATGCTTCAGGTGGCCGATGCCATAGAACTGGGACACATTGAGGCCGGACTGGTCGTTTCCTGTGAATCCGCCCGGAACATCGTCGATACCGCCATCCATCGGATGCTCACATCCGGACGTATGTCGGTCTTTAAAAAGACCGTGGCCACCCTTACCGGTGGATCCGGGGCCGCGGCGGTCCTTCTGGCCCATGGCTCCGTCAGCAATCGGGGGCATCGCTTAATCGGCGGTACCATAAAAAACGACAGCACCTATCATCAGCTCTGCACCTGGGGGTCGGATACCGGTTGCCTTTCGGGTAAGCTTCAGGTCATGGAAACCGATTCGGTCGCGGTGCTTAATCACGGATGTACCCTGGCCGTTGAAACCTATGCCGCCTTTAAGCAGGAACTAAATTGGGCGGTTACCAAACCGGATAAAATCATCTGTCACCAGGTGGGCGCTCCCCATCAAAAAGCCCTGCTGAAAGCCTTAAACATTCCCGGGGAAAGGGATTTTACCACCTTTCAATACCTTGGCAATATGGGTACGGTCTCTTTGCCCATCACGGCGGCCATCGCCGAGGAGCGGGGCTTTCTGAAAAAAGATGACCTGGTGGGACTGCTGGGGATCGGCAGCGGTCTGAACTGCCTGATGCTGGGGGTAAGGTGGTGATTAAAAAGCCTATCGACATGGACACCTTCCGGCATCTTTATCCCTTTGGTTCCCATTATATGCCCATCAACGGCCATAGGTATCATTACCTGGACGAAGGCTCCGGGAGCCCCGTGGTGATGATCCACGGCAATCCCACCTGGAGTTTTTATTACCGACGCCTGATCGCGGCCCTTTCACCGACATACCGAGCCCTGGCGCCGGACCATATGGGGTGCGGGCTTTCCGATAAACCCCCGGCGGCCGCCTACGGTTATCGTCTCATCAACCGGGTAAATGATATTGACCTTTTTATTGAGGCCCTCAAGATTGAAACCAAACTGACCCTGGTGCTTCATGATTGGGGTGGTATGATCGGCATGGCCTACGCTCTGAGATATCCGGAGCGGATCGGGCGCCTGGTCATTTTAAACACCGCCGCTTTCCCACCCCCCGGCGACAAGCGCCTGCCGTTAAGGCTCGGACTGGTTCGCCGCCTGCCGCTGTTGAGCAAACCGGCGGTTCTGGGATTGAACTTATTTGCACGCTGTGCCCTGGTGATGGCTGTCCAAAAACAGCTCCCGCAGGACATTCGACAGGGGCTGTTGGCACCTTATGACCG
>CAZWGD010000061.1:3162-9142 GCA_964633235.1 uncultured Desulfobacteraceae bacterium
CGCCCGAAACACCGCTTGGCCATCTTGAAATTCGTTGAAGATATTCCCCTGCGAAGTACGGATCCCAGCTATAACCTGGTAAATAGGGTGGCAAACGGCTTGAACCGCTTCAAAAGGCTTCCCATGTTGATCCTATGGGGAATGAAAGATTTTGTATTCGATGCCGACTATTTAGCGGAATGGTGCCGGCGTTTTCCGGAAGCAGAGGTGCATCAGTTTCCCCATGCGGGACACTATGTGCTGGAAGATGTACCGGAGAGGATCATTCCCCTAATCAAGCGATTCATGGAAAGGTATCCTGTCTGATCCCATGTCTGATCCATGGTGCACCGCCTAATAGTTATCAATGAAAAAAAATACCACTGACCATTCCAACCATAACATTGCGCTTCTTATGACGCGAAAGGCCGGAGCCCTGCCCTATAAGCGGGCCGTTGTTATGCCGGAAGCAAGAGACCCGGAGGGGCGCGCCGCTTATAGCCATCTTACCTTCAGGCAGCTCGACCGCGCTTCAGACTGTTTAGCGGCCGGGCTTGAATCCGTCGGTATTGGCCGGGAAACGCGCACCGTCCTGATGGTAAAACCCAACTTGGCATTTTTCGTGCTTACCTTCGCGCTCTTTAAAGCCGGCGCCATCCCAACCCTGGTGGATCCCGGCATGGGTATCAAACAGATGGTCCGCTGTCTGCGCACCACCGAACCCGAAGCGTTCATCGGAGTCAGCAAGGCCCACCTACTGCGGCTGGTCTATCCCCGGCACTTTCAATCGGTGAAGACGTGGATCTCCGTAGGCCCACGTCTGGGGTTACCCGGCCTTGCCCTGAAAACACTCCTGAACCGTTCCTGGAAGCCGTATTCACCGGCTCTGGTGTCCAAAGATGACCCTGCCGCCATCCTATTCACCACCGGCAGTACCGGCCCGGCCAAGGGCGTGATCTATACCCACGGTATTTTCGGCGCGCAGGTTCGGCATATCGCTTCCCATTTCCAGATAGATGCGGATGAAATCGACCTGCCCACCTTTCCCCTTTTCGCCCTTTTTGATCCGGCCCTGGGAATGACGGCCGTCATACCCGATATGGATCCTACTCAACCGGCCAAGGCGAACCCCAAACGGATTATCGAGGCCATCGTTAACCAGGGGGTGACCAACATGTTTGCATCCCCTGCCCTGCTGAATACCGTGGGACGTTTCGGGAGCTATCACGGTATCAGGTTGCCCTCACTGCGTCGGGTTGTATCCGCCGGTGCCCCGGTGTCTCCCGGAACGATCGCCACGTTTTCTACCATGCTCGCGGGAAAGGCTCAGATCCACACCCCCTACGGAGCCACAGAGGCTGTGCCGGTGCTCTCCATCGGCAGCCGTGAAATCTTGACCAAAACCCGCAAATACAGCGAACGGGGTTTCGGTATGTGTGTGGGACGGCCCCTTAAGGGAATCGACGTATGCATCATCAAGATCATGGATGAATCCATCGATGTGTGGTCTGACGCACTGCTCATGAAAGCCGGGGAAATCGGTGAAATCGCGGTGCGGGGAGATCTCGTCACTCGGGGGTATTTTTCCAACCCCGTGGCCGACGCCCTGTCAAAAATCAAGGCCAACGGTACCGTATGGCACCGTATGGGCGATTTGGGCTGGATGGATAAAGACGGCAGGGTCTGGTTTTGCGGTCGAAAGAGTCATCGTGTTATTCGGACCCGGGGCGACATGTATACTATTCCGTGTGAAGCCGTCTTCAACAACCATTCCCAGGTGTTTAGAAGTGCTTTGGTCGGTCTGGGAAATCCGCCCGATCAGAAACCGGTCATCTGTATTGAACTGGTATGCGCCGTTGCCCGAAAGCGACGCAAGGCCATTAAAAAAGAGTTGCTGGCCCTGGCCGCGGGAAATGACATTACCCGGGATATCGATAGCGTTCTTTTCCACAAATCCTTTCCGGTCGACATCCGGCATAATTCAAAGATATTCCGCGAAAAACTCGCTGTTTGGGCGGGAAAAAAACTGGGAATAAAGCGCAGATGAACACCATCAAACGTCTGAAAAATCCGGTTCAAACCTATGCCTGGGGATCCCGCCGGGCCATCGCCGAACTGCTGGGTGAACCGTCACCTAGCCAAACACCCCAGGCCGAGCTCTGGATGGGCGCCCACCCTAAATCACCCTCACGGATCTTCCATGAAAATCGTTGGATATCCTTATCGGAACTCATCCAAAAAGATCCTGAAACCATCCTGGGAAAAGCGGTGTCAGAAAGGTTCAACCGCCGGCTGCCCTACCTTTTCAAGGTGCTGGCAGCGGCCCATCCGTTATCCATACAGTCCCATCCAGATAGCGACCAGGCCCGGGAGGGCTTTAAACGTGAAAACCGACAGGATATCCCTCTTAACGCCTCCCGGCGTAACTACCGGGACGATAACGCCAAACCCGAACTCATTTGTGCGCTTTCTCCCTTCTGGGCGTTATGCGGTTTCCGCCGGATTCCGAAAATCCTCTCCCTCTTTGAGGTTGTTTGTCCCCGTAGCGCCCCCGTCGTATGCCGCGAACTTTACAGGCAGTCCAACACGGCGGGATTAACCCGCTTTTTCAGGTCGCTCATGGACCTGGACAAGGCAACTAAGCGGCTGGCAATCCGGGAGGCGCTTTCGCATGCCGCTAGGGCTGGCGGCAAGCAAGCTATTCCCAAATGGATAACCAGGCTCCATGCCGGCTACCCGGAGGATGTCGGGGTGCTCGCCCCCCTGTTTTTGAACCTGTTGTGCCTGCGGCCCGGAGAAGCCATGTTTATCGATACCGGTGAACCGCATGCCTATCTGGAGGGGACGGGCCTTGAACTGATGGCCAATTCCGACAACGTGCTCAGGTGCGGACTGACTCCCAAACATGTTGAAATCCCCGAACTGGTGAAAGTGTTGACCTACAGGCCCAAACCGGTTGACATCCTCGCCCTTCCGGAAGCAGAAGGCTGCGAACGCATCTACCCCTTGCGCGCGGATGAATTTTCCCTCTCGGTAATCACTCTGATAAATGGTGACCGGTACATCAGTAAAGAGGCCAGGAGCCCCGAAATACTTCTGTGTACCCAGGGTGAGGCCCTGATTAGGGATAAGGTTAGGGATAGGGGAACCCATAAAGGGCTTGTTTTGGCCAGAGGCGCGTCCGCATTCATTCCCGCCGCGGTCAGCGCATACGAGGTTACGGGGAACGCCGTGCTGTACAAGGCGGCCGTTCCGGTCTAAGGGCTCGCGCAGGTAAGCGCCGTTTATCTATAAAAGGGCGGCGTGAACCAGGGTAGCCGTGGCGAGCAGCATGAGCAGGACCATCACCTTGCGGCGAAAGGCCGCCTTATCTCCGGCCAAAAACAGCCGATTTCCAAAGATGATGCCTGAAAGCAGGGGGATAAGCAACAGCCCCCACATGGTGAGGGTCTCGAAGGTAATCAAGCCCCGTATCCCGCCCATGGCCATGGCCAGAATATCGATACCCAGAAAATAGGCGATGATCGTGGCCCTGGAAACGGCGGCACCCACCGGGGATGAGAAGTAGAACAGAATCACCGGGGGCCCCCCGATGGCCGCTGCACCGTTCAGCAAACCTGAAACCAGACCGGTGGCTGCGGTGTTGGCCTTTCCCGGTATTTTGGAGAGGCTGAAACCTCTCCATATAAACACAACCAGAATAACAACCACCAGACCGATGCCCGCCCGCATAGCGCGCTCCGGAATGGTGGCCAAAAGATAGGCCCCCATAAACGTTCCCGGAAGAACACCCACGAACAGCCATGCAAGGGATTTCCGCTCGATATGTCTCCATACCGTCGGCAGAAGCCAGCCGCTGGCGGTGATTTCCAAAAAAAGGATCACCGGAACCGCAACCGCCGGCGGCATGACCAGGGTCAGGCTGGTGACGGCGATCATGGAAAAGCCGAAACCGCTGTACCCCCGGATAACACCGGCAATCAATACGGCGGTCGCTGAAAACAGAAGGGCGGGCAGTTCCATGAAGCGTAATTTCGATTGGTTGGTCTGCTAGAACGACTTATAAGATGCGATGCCGACCCTCTCCTTGAATAGGTTGACGCAGTTGATGTCCAGGTCTAACAGTTGGGCGATGCGAAACTTGGCATCGATTCCCTTGGCCACCTCGGGTGATTCATTGACCAGGCCGATGTTAAGGTCCTCCCTGACTTCGCTCATGACCACCGTATCCCCAAGGTCGGAAACCGCCGCGCCGAGCTTGTCGGCCACATAGGCTTTGGCTGCATCGATGCGCATGCCCCGGTTCAGTTGCAGGCGCGCCACCAGATCTCCGGCGGTGCGCATACCACCCATCCCCGAAACCACCGCATGCGCCGCATGCATCCCCAGGGGATCCCCGACCCCCACCTACAATCCGTCCAATCGGCAGATCTCCACATGGGCCTTGGAGGCCCTGGACAGGGCTTCCAGGGGCGGATGCAGTACCAGCGGCACTCCACCCACGCCCATTCCGAGGTTGGCGTGAACGGGTATCTCGGATACTTCGGAACAGGCTTTGGTAAAGGTGATGGATCGGGCCAGGTTCCAAGGCAGCGACTCGTTGGTGTCGATATTAATCGCCGGCCCGAAAATGGTCACCCCGGCTTTTTGAGCCAGTTTGACCTGTTCATGGGGAAAAAGACCGGCCAGGCGCACCCCGTCGTACTCGATCTCGCCGTGCATCCCGAGTATGAATTCTCCGGACATGCCCATTTCAATGCCCATTTGAGGATACTTCTCCCTCAGCATCTCAACAGCCTTTAAGGCCGCATAAAATTCCGCATCCCCTGAGGCTCCGGTGGTATCGAAGTTGATGCCGTCCGCACCGGCCAATTCATAGAGCTCACTGCCTACGTAAACCATATCCTTGACGGCATATTCGATCATCTGATCATAGGCCTCCCGGGCCTCCCTGATCTTTCCCATGGGAAGCAGGTCGGCGGGATTGACCACCGGTCCGTCCGGGATGCTATACAGGCCTAGATTGGGCATGGCACCGTAAAAAATAGGGGCAATGGTGGCCAGTACCGCCTGCTCCATATTCGGTTTTTCATAAGTGACCACATGCCGGCATTGCTTAAAGCTGTAATCGATATGGGTCAATTCCAGAGTGTCGGCTCCCAGACCCCTCTCAAACATCAGCAACTGCTGGATCTTGCTCATGGGAATATGGGCCCGCTTAATCTTGGAGGTCATGTTATCATAGGTCAGGCAGCACTCTTTTCCCTCCTCTACACCGACTACGCGGTCATTGCACATGTACAAATCGAAAAGGTAATCCAGTTCGTCCTGGCTAAGCGGTGCGATTCCGGCCCGTTCCGCGGCGTCGGTGGTGCCGCTTTCCAGGTCGCTGCGAATTTCCTCCACGGTGGTTTCCACCTTGCCGCCGTCGCCCATTCTGACAAATAGCTTCTCCATGGTGTTCCTCATTACTTTTGAAGGTCGAGTTGTTCTTGAATTTGTTTATTTCCCTGGGAATAAAACTCCTTGATGAAAGCCTCGTGCGCCCTGAAGGACCAGTGATGATCCCGCCATATGGCGGCCGCCCCGTCCCGGTCACCTGTCTGAAGAAATCGAATAAACTGATCATGCTCGTCACAATTGATCAACTCCCATTTTTTAATATAGGTCAACCGCGGAAAGTCGTAGAGCCGCTGTTTGATGGGGGTGACGATTTTTTTTAAATACGTATTGGGTGACAGGTCCAGGAAGGTATTGTGAAATTCGATGTTCAACCGGTAGTATCTCTGATCAAAAGCGCTGAATCCGATGCCCTTGAGGAGCGCCCGCATCTCTTGATTCAACCTGCTCATCTTTTTAATGTGATTGGTATTAATCCTGTCGAAAACCGAAATAATGGCGGCGCTCTCCAGGGCGCCCACGATTTCGAGAACATCCCTTATCTCTCTGAGGGTGAGTTTATTCAGCAGAACACCCCGGCGGGGCAGAATGGTGACAAACC
>CAZWGD010000062.1:0-3632 GCA_964633235.1 uncultured Desulfobacteraceae bacterium
ATCGTCCTGTATGGCCTGGAGGGATAAGGGCGGATTGGTCGTGACTCCCCGAAAGAGCTGGGACTCGGGATGCCCGGTGTCAAACATTCGGGCAAACTGGGCTTCTAGTGTCTCTACCTCTTCCGGTTCGGCCTTGTTGATCATTTTTCGGCACCAGTTGCTAAAAATGACGGGAGAAGAATCCCACCAAATCTCCATACCGGGACTTACATCCACCAATTTTTCAAACAAATTTCTTTTCTCCATGCTCTATCCTCCGTGTGTTAACGAAAATAGCACCTGTGATGTTTATTCTCCCTTGCGTCTGTATCGGGGTGTCTGTGTCGGGTTGTCCGTTTCGGGGTGTCGGTTTCGGGGTGTCGGTATCTGGCATACCGCCGGATATACAGCTTGATTGAGAGTATTTTTGTAGTCATCATTCAGGCCTCCTGAATAATGGTGCTACGGTGTTTATGTTTAGATGTATAATGTTATAGATGTATAGACAGTAAGGCATCAATATTAGAGCGTACCGGCCATGTCAAGTTTTTTATGATCCATGCCGATTCTGTAGCTTTATCATAAACAAACTGTTGAAAAAAATATTTTGACTATGGGTAAAAGGGCCCTTATAAGGGGATCTGTCTACGGCGGGCCGGAAGGGGAGGCATTCGCGTTATGCCAGGCGTCTGCGGCCGCCACAATGATCATTTTTACGGAGGAATATTCATGGACAGAGAACCGTTTGTACGTAGGAAAACATCCATTTCCTATAAGACGGAGGAGAAAACCGTGATGCGGGGGTACAACCTAAGCGATATGGCCGAAGAGGGCTATTCGTTTTATGACGCGCTGTTTGTACTCTTCCAGGACCGCATCCCCACGGAAGAGGAAGAACAGATGCTCAAATACGAGATGGGGGTTTTCCTGGAGCACTCCATGTCACCGTCGGCCGTCGGTGCCATCGGGGTAAGCGCAGGTAGGCCCAACCTCCCCGTCTGCGTGGCCGCGGCGGTCTCGACCTTCGGTGGCGTGCATGGCCCCGGAGCCGCTCACGGCTACATGCTCAACAAGTACTTGGAACGCGCGCAGGAAGAGGGCAAAACCGTTGATGAAATGGCCAAAACCCTGGTGGACGAATATCTGGACGCCGGCCGTCCGGTCATGGGGATGGGACAGCCCCAGCACATCGACAGCGATCCCCGGGCGGAACCGATCCATCTCAAGCAGGAGGAGTTGGCGCTTACCGGCGTCTATCTCGAGTTTCAACGCGCTGTGGAGCAGTATTTTCATGCCCGGCGCAAGGCCGACGGACGTTCCTATGTGGGCGTTAATGTGGTTGGATCCGGCAATACGGCGTTGATGGAAATCGGCTTTTCGCCCAATGCGGGCTGGTGCATCGGCAGTGTCGTCAGGGGGTTCAGTTGCGCGGCGCACGCCCTTTATAACATGAAAAAGGGGCGCGCCTGGGGTGCATCCAGAAACGAACCCATGGTCCAGATGATTGACCTGTCCATGATCAAATACGTGGGACCCGAAGACCGCATCGTTCCCAAAAAAGAAGAACAGCAGGACTATGCAAAGAAACAGAAGGAAGAGGGGGACTATAAAAAATGGGTTATCTAGATGAGGAAAAGACGGCTGCCCTGAACCAGGCTAAAAGGAAGCGCGGCATAGGAAATCTGGACGATCCGAAAAACCCCTTCGACTACTACGAACGGGAATACGGCACGGTTCCCAGAGATACCCAACGGGCGCCCTTTCAATGGGTGTCCGAAGTGGCCTATAAAAATGTGCACCGCATCGTCGCCCGGGGCTACGATACCACCGAGCTTATGGAGGAGGGCTACGGCGTCATCGAAGTCCTTTTCGTAGACTACCAGGCACGCATACCCACCGTCGAAGAAGGGCGGATGCTCAACTATGTTATGATCATGGCCCTTGAGGACGGGCTTTCCTCCCCGGCCGCCATATCCAGGATCGTGGCGCGGTCCAAGACGTTTCTGACCCAGGCCTGCGGCGCTTCGATCATGGCCTTCGGCCATGCCTACGGCGCCTATTCGGCTTTTGGGAACATGCTGGACAAATACTTGAAGAAAGCGTCGCAGCAAGACCTTTCCCTTCAGGAGGCGGCCAGGCTCCTGGTGGCAGAGAACCCGCACGACGAGGCCCTGGGTGTGTCGGATCTCATGCTCAATGATCCGGCCGCCCGGCGTATGATCGCCCGCGCACAAAAACTGGGTGTCGCCGGCCGGTACATCGAGTTCACCAGGCACGTCGTGGCCGCCGCTCAAGAGGCCGCCGAGGGGCCCGTGGATCTCGACATGCTGGGAGCTACCGGTGCGACCATGCTGGATCTCGGGTTTACCCCTGAGGCGACCTGGGCCATTCTGGCCGTCACCCGTTCTTTTGCCGCCGGCGCCCATTACATCGAGGAGGTCGAGCGGCACGGCGCCACCAAATTGGGGCAGCAACTAACGCCCAAGGAGTGTTATGACGGACCGGCGGACCGACCGGTTCCGCCGCTTTCCCAGCGGGCCGCCCATGCCGCATCGGCGGTATGCAAAACCCCGCATGAGTGGAAACAGCGTTTTGAGCGCATGAAAGACATCAGCGGAAGCGGTTTTAGCATCATTGAAGAGATCCAAGATCCCAGTAAGAAGTCAGGGATCAAGAAAGTGGGCAAACTGTAAAGGAGATATCATGGAAGTCGTCAAAGCGGTCAAAAGAAATGTGCTGCTGAATCCGGGCCCCGCCACCACCAGCGATACCGTCAAATATGCCCAGGTGGTTCCCGACATCTGCCCCCGGGAACAGGAGTTCGTGGACATAATGAGCGCTGTGCGCCGGGACCTGGTGAAGGTTGTTCATGGAGATCCCCGGAGATACACCGCCGTCATTTTCACCGGTTCCGGTACTATCGTACAGGATGTCCTTGTAAACTCACTGGTTCCCGCGGGTAAAAAGCTGTGCGTCGTCAACAACGGTGCCTATGCCGCCAGGATGGTGGAAATAGCGAAGTACTACCATATCCCCTGTATCGATCTTCAGTTTCCCTCCACCGGTCTGCCCGATCTGAGAGTGGTCCGGGACGCTTTGGAAAAAGAGGGGGATATCGCCGTAATGGCGGCCGTTCACCATGAGACCGGCACCGGCGTTCTAAATCCGATCAGGGAGATCGGTCGCCTGGCGCATGACAACGGCATCGTCTTCATGGTTGACACCATATCGACCTACGGCCTCATGCCCATCGACATTCAGGAGATGAATATCGACTTTCTAATGTCCTCGGCTCAAAAGGGATTGGCCGGTATGACCGGCGCCTCGTGGACCGTGGGCAATATTGCCGAGATTGAAAAATCGAAAGATTACCCAACCCGTTCGTATTACTGCAACCTGTATATGCAGTACGATTTCTTCAAGCGTGTGGGCGAGATGCATTTCACCCCTCCCGTCCAGACGGTCTATGCCCTGCACCAGGCCCTGAAGGAGTACTTCCTGGAGGGTGAACAGCCCCGCTGGGAGAGGCTCACCGGGTGCTGGGAAACCATTCATGAAGGGCTGGCGGACATGGGCCTCGAAACCGTTATCGATAAGGATATTCAGGGGCACCTGGTGGTTACCGTAAAGGCCCCCCAGGACGGCCGCTTCGA
>CAZWGD010000062.1:3642-8941 GCA_964633235.1 uncultured Desulfobacteraceae bacterium
ATTTTTTCAAACTGCACGACTACTGCTATGAGAGGGGCTTCACCATCTATCCGGGAAAAATGTTCGGTCTGGAAACTTTCCGCCTGTGTAACCTGGGACTCATCACCCCGCAGGATATTCGCGATTTCTTTGTGGTGGCCCGGGAGGCTTTTCAGGAGATGGGCTATACATTGCCGGTAGAGTAAGCCATGAGGTATCGTTCACTGTAAAGGGAGGAGGCAATCATGGAAGACAATGTTCAGGAAATGTACACCCGGGCCCGCAAAGCCTTCAAGGAGGTCGAATTCTGGCCCCAGGAGAGGGTCGACGAAATGGTCGAAGCCGTGGCCTGGGAATTTCTAAAGGAGGATGTACGCCACAAGCTCGGTTACCTGGCCGTTGAGGAGTCCGATATCGGGAATGCCGAGGATAAAAAGAACAAGATTAAAAACAAGACTCTGGGCACGCTGTACGACATGCGCGGAGCCAAGACCTGTGGCCTCATTGAAGAGAACCGGGCGCTCGGGATCCGCAAATACGCCAAACCCATCGGGGTGATCGCCAATGTCGTGCCCTGCACCAATCCAGAGTCCACTATCTGCTGCCTGGCCTTGAGCACTTTGAAAACCCGCAATGCCCAGATCGTCTCGCCCCATCCCAGGACCCAAAAGACCTCTTATGAAACGGTCATGCATGCCCGCAGGGCCCTCGCCAAAATCGGAGCCCCCGTTGACCTGATGCAGTGCATCAAGAAGACCAGTCATGCCAAGACCGCCGAGGTCATGGCCAACTGCGATTTTGCCGTGGCCACCGGCGGTGCCGCCCTGGTCAAAGTCGTCTATGCCGCCGGAAAACCGTCCCAGACCGTCGGTGCCGGCAATGTGGTCTCCATCGTCGACGAAACCGCCGATCTGCCCGCCGCCGCCCACAAGATCCGCCTCTCGAAAACCGCCAACAATTCAGCCTCCTGCTCCTCCGAAAATGCGGTAGCCCTGCATGAAAGCATTTACGAGGATATGATTGCGGCCCTTGAAGCCGAGGGCGGCTACCTGTGCCGTACGGAGGAGCGGGAGGAGTTGCGAGGGTACATGTGGCCGGATGGCACCCATTTAAACCGTGACGTCGTAGCCCGTCCGGCAACCCGCATCGCCCAAAATGTGGGTTTGACCGTTCCCGGCGATACCCGCTTCCTGATGGTGACCGGAGAAAAAATCGGCCCTGAAGACCGCTTCTCAGGGGAAAAGATCTCTCCGGTTCTCACCGTCTGGAAGTGGACTGATTTCGGTGAAATGCTGGACCGTTTGGAAAGGATACTGAAGTTCTCGGGTGAGGGTCATTCCGTGTCCCTGCACTCCGAAAATGACCGGCGGCGGGTCGCCCTGGCGGAGCGGGCCAACGTGGGTCGCGTGGTATGCAATATGCCCCATGCCCATGCCAACAGCGGGGGCTGGAACACAGGTCTGCCCACCACGGACACTCTGGGCTGCGGCACCTGGGCGGGGAATATCTTCAGCGGCAACGTAAACTGGTTGAACTTTATGAACTACACCCTGTTGGCGATTCCCAAGGAGGAGTACGTGCCGTCCGCGGAAGATCTCTGCGCCGGCTATCTGAAAAAGTGGGGCCGGGACTAATCAGTGTCAGTCCATAAATGGTCTTTTTCCGCGATATCTGCGTTGGAAACCCGATGTAAATCCTCGAAATAGCGCTGCTATTCCTCCGGTTTGCATTGGGCCTCCGCCTTGATCTCACGGAAAAATCTTCTTTTATGGACTGACACTAATCAGTTTATCCCATCCGGAGTTACTGGATTTGAGTGTGAGGAGCATGGATGATAAGGGCTTTTCTTTTTGACTTCGGCCAGACTCTGGTCGATTCATCCGAGGGGTTCAAAAGCGCTGAAAAAGAGGCCCAAAGGGCCATTTTTCAGCGCCTCAAGCGCACACCGTCCAGACCTTCCCGGGAGGGGTTTTTAGCTGCGTATCGAAAGGTTCGCACCGAATATCACCAACAGTCCTGTTTTTCTCGACCGGCCATCTGGCAGGAGGTCTATAGACGGTTCAAATGTGAACCGGATGCAAACCGATTGCGCCGATGGGAGGAGCAGTACTGGCACCGCGTCAGTGCCCTGACGCGCCCCTTTGAAGAAGCCGTCCCTGTTCTGGAAAGCCTCTCCAAACAGTACCGACTGGCCGTGATTACCAATACCCAAGGCCAAAAAGGAGGGGACAGCCACCGTATGGCCCTGTTTCCTCGGCTTGAAAAATTTTTCCAGGTGATCGTGGTCGCCGGCGAGTTCGGGATACCGCCCAAGCCCGATCCGAAACCCTTTTGGTCATGCCTGGCGGCCCTGAAAGTGCCCCCGCATGAAGCCGTCATGGTGGGCGATGACTGGCGCATCGACATCGGCGGGGCCAGGCGGGTCGGCATCCAACCCGTCTGGCTGCAGCACCATAGCGTGCCGCGCAACTGGCCGGCGGTGGACACCACTGTTCCCGTCATCACCCGCCTCGATCAGCTATTGGCCCTCTCTTTCTCATGAAACCCCTGGGAAAAACCTCGATATCAAAACGACCAAACCAAGGAGTGAAGCGTTGCAAGTAAAGAAAACCGGCATACAAAACCGCCAATTGGTCAACACCAGCAATCTGTACCGAAGCAAAGTGCTCGATATAGTAGTTGAAGACCTTATTCTCCCCAACGGCCAGCAGACCGAGATCGTCATGGTTCGTCATCCCGGGTCGACCGCCATCATTCCCATGGATGAGGAGGGAAACGTGGTGATGATTCGGCAGTACCGTCCGGTGGTGGATCGATACCTCCTGGAAATCCCGGCCGGTACCATGGACCCTGGTGAAGACCCCCTGGATTGCGCCCGGCGCGAGCTGGAGGAGGAGACCGGTCTGCAGGCCCGGGAACTCAGCGAGTTGATGGCGGTGGATATCCTGCCGTCCTATTCTGATGAAAAGATTTATATCTTCCTGGCCCGGGGATTGACCCATACCCAAACGCAAATGGATCCCGATGAAATCATCACCACCGAAACCCATTCACCGGAGACCCTGCTGGAGATGATTCATACCGGCCGCTTGACGGACGCCCTGAGCATCCTCGCCATTCAACATGCTTTTTTTATCCCGGGGCTTTTCAGGTCACAGGAAGGATCTGATAAGCGTCTGCCAGTAAAGCCAGCCCCCTGATCCACCCGATCGATCAAACGCTGAAGCGTATCTGATAGGGTGTGAGCACTTTTACAGAGCTCCGATTGACACCAGCGCTCGCTTTACGTCTTCGACGCCCTCGGGTGGCAGGGGCGCCTGCGGCGGCAAGGGTGCGCCGACGGGATAACCCTGGAGCTCTAGGCCGCCTTTGATACACGCAGCCAGGTTGTACCTGGCGAAAGCCTGGTTCAGACGCCACAGCGAGCGCTGGCGCTCCATCGCCGCACCCCAGTCGCCGCCCCGGCAAAGCTCGTAGAGTTCGACGCTTTGTCGCGGTGCGACGCAAGCGGGGCCGGCCATCCAGCCGACACCACCGATCAGCATGACACATGCTGGAATATGTGACGAGGCAGCAAACACCTGCATTCGCCCTTCCACGCGATTAATGATCGACAGAAGGCGTCCGGTGTTGGAGGACGCGTCTTTGATGTAGCCGATGTTGGGAATGCGGCTCAGCCGGTCTATGATTGGCAGGCTCAGATCCGATCGTTGAAAGTTCGGATTGGTATAGAGCACGACAGGAAGCGAGACCGCCTCGGCAATGGCCTTGAAATACGCGAATACACCCTCATCGGGGACCGGAAAGTAGGCATCGAGAATTGCCAGGATGCCGTGGCAGCCCATAGCCTCGTACTCCCGTGCCTGGTAGACGGCGTCAGAGATCGTGGTCGACGCCACCCCTGCCACGACGGGAACCCGGCCCTGGGCCGCTATGATGACCACTTCTACGACGCGCCGCCGTTGAGGCCAGTTCAGATAGGCGAACTCGCCGGTTGAGCCCAGGGGGGTCAATCCGTGAACGCCGGCCTCTATAAGGTCATCGCAAAGCCGTGCAAGCACGTCTGCGTTCACCTCACCGGTCTCATGAAGGGGTGAAACAAGATAGGGAAAAACCCCGTGGAAATTTGCTTCACTCATTGCAGGTCTCCTGTATCTGGCAGGCGGAACATATTTCTGCCAAGCGCTGTAGCTGATTATTTGCATTTCTAGCTGTAGCGGTGGTATTCTGCAATAAATTTCAGATAAAAGAAAGGGGGAAACCGTTGGAGAGAAAACGTGTTGGGATCGTTATTTTTGACGAAGTCGAAGTGCTCGACTTTTGCGGTCCGTTCGAGGTCTTTTCCGCCACCCGCCTTAACGACGACAAGCGCAGAGAAGAATCCTCACCATTTGAAACAGTGTTGGTGGCCGAGCATCCCGAGCCCATTGCCGCGTCAGGCAACATGAAGATCATGCCGCATTACACTTTTGAGAACTGTCCTCCGATTCATATCCTGGTCGTCCCCGGGGGCTGGGGCACGCGCAGGGAATTGAACAATCCTGTCATGCTTGAATGGCTGCGCACTCGCGCTGCAGAAGTGGAAACACTGACGTCCGTTTGTACCGGATCGATGCTGTTGGGGTATGCCGGGCTGCTCGACGGACGGCATGCGACCACTCACTGGCGATCGTTGAACTGGATGCGTGATGCCTTTGCCGAGGTGACGGTGGAATTTGAAAAGCATGTCGTCGAAGACGGTGCGGTGGTGACATCGGCAGGCATCTCGGCGGGGATCGATATGGCCCTCAAGGTGGTTGCCCGATACCACGGCGAAAATATCGCCCGGGCAACGGCCCGGCACATGGAGTATCCCTATCCGGACAGCAACGAACGCCGCGTACGGCTTTGAGCCCGGCGGATTACACCGTACCGGGCTCATCCGATTGGGGGATTCGCCAAAGGAGGAAATATACTATTTAGGCAGATACCGCTGTTTTTTCGGTCCGGCGCATCACCACAATGATCATAGCCACGGCGGGTATCAATGCAAGTGCCGAAAGGATGCCTTTGGGAAAGAGCAAAATAAATAAGGCCAGCAGGATAACTGAAAACCGTGAAAGAAGGTCATAGGTTTTATTTTCAAAAATCCTGCCGTGGATGCCAGCAGCAGCTGTCGAGCATCCGACAAGCAGCACGCCCAGGGCAGCCACCTGTTTTAAACCGGGCTTCAACAGCAAAATGTCCCAGTTGAAAATCGCGAATGTGAGGAAGAAAAACGGCAGGGATATTTGCAGCGTTACCATCATCGTCTTCATGAAGGAGGCACCTGAAATACGGG
>CAZWGD010000063.1:0-8919 GCA_964633235.1 uncultured Desulfobacteraceae bacterium
TTTCTTGAAGCGGTGGCCTTACACATTGAGGCCGGCCGGGTGGACGGTATTCGGTTTTCAACCCGGCCGGACACCATTGATCAATCCACACTTGCCCTGATAAAAGGATTTCCCGTTCACACCATAGAACTGGGGGCCCAGTCCATGGATGATCACGTGCTGCTTGTCTCCGACCGCGGCCATACGGCGGCCGATACGGAAAGGGCGGTGGCGTTCCTAAAAACGGCGGGATATGAAGTGGGGTTGCAGCTCATGGTGGGGCTGCCGGGTGAGGACGAGGACAGGGCCTTCCGGTCGGCGTACAGGGCGGCTTCCCTTGAACCCGACTGCGTGCGCCTTTACCCGACCCTGGTCATGAAACACAGCCGGCTGGCCCGTATGTACCTGGCAGGGCGGTATCAGCCCCTAAGCCTGCGGGCCTGTGTGGAACGCGTTAAAAGAATCTACCTGATTTTCAGGGAGCGGGGAGCCGATGTCATTCGCATGGGGCTTCAGGCGTCATACGATGCCGGAAGGCGCGCCCCGCACATGAGCGGGCTTCTTGAGGGACCGTATCATCCGGCCTTCGGGCATCTGGTGCATGCCAAGATCTTTCTTGACAAGGCGGCATCTGTCCTGAAATCTATAAGGCCGAAAGGGCAGGTGACGATACGGGTTCATCCGAGATCGGTTTCCAGAATGCGGGGGCTGAAGAATGGGAATATGCGCATATTGAAAACCCAGTTCGGGCTCACCAGCATTGACATCCGTGAAGATGAGAAACTGGCGGAGGATGAGCTGAGGATGCAACCTTGAAGTCGGCCAGCCGGCGGAAACGCTTTTTTGGGCAACTGTGGTCTTCCGGAAAGAGTTTTAGACGGGGTTGTCAGTCGCTTCCCTTGGAAAACGTCGGTACAGGACGCCTTTTGCAGGGAAGCGCCTTCTCGTCCACCGGAGGCGGACCAAAAGCATTTTCTGAAAGTCTCTAACAGGAAAGGATCGGGGCATGTCAGTCGATGTCGGCATAATTGAGGCGTTTCCGTTTTTTAAAGACCTTACCTACGAAGAACTGGAGGCGTTTGCCGCCCGTTTAAACCCCGTCAGCGTTCAGGAGGGTGAAATCCTGATTCACAAGGGCACCAAGGCCTTGAGGTTTTATGTTATGCTAACGGGCGCTTTTGAGGTATCCTATGAGGCCGCACACACTTTCATCCTTGATAAGAAGGGTGAAATCATGGGATGGTCCACCGTAGTGGCTCCGTTTTCTTATCAGGGCACGGTCACGGCGCTAAAAGATGCGGACCTTTTATACCTGTCGGGCAACGATTTTTTTGAACTCATTCAGAATGATAATAGGCTCGGCGAAAAGATCATGAAAAAAATCGAGCGCATCGCCGCCAAGCGACGCGCCATCAGTGAGGGCCGGTAATTACGGCTCCGGTTTTGGAGGCCGTGGAGGGTTTGGATGAATTTCCCGCCGACACCGGAGGACCGTCCGGCGAACCAAGGGGGTAGACAGTGTACGGATTAGAAGCAATCGCCGAAGTGAACGGCTGGGCCATGGCTCTGGCCGGGGCCACTATCGTCATGCTGGGGTTGGCCATTCTTTCCTTTGTGATTTCACAACTGCATAAAGTGGCCGCCCTTCTGGACAGGTGGGAAGCGGCACGAGAACAAAAACGGGATCCCGGGTCATCCGCACCTGCAGCCGTGCCGGAAATACAACCCGCCACCCCGGGATTGGACCTTTCGGACCCGGGCGGAATATCCTCGCCGGAGACGCTCGGCCACTATCGGTCGCTGACCGATAAGCTGGGGGAATCCTTTTCCCTGGCGGCCCTTTACAGAGCTTCCCGTGAGCATGATCTTCCCCATCCGCACCTGTCTATTCGCTCCCTCAGGGAAGCCGGGATGCTCATCCCCCGGGGCGAGGGTATTTTTTCCTGGCAACGACCTAAAGAAAACCGATAAGGGCTACTCACATGGAGCTTTTAGTTCAATTTCTATCCAACACCGGCTACTATCTGGCCAGCTACAAGCATCTGATCATGCTCGTGGTGGGAAGCACCTTTGTTTACCTTGCCATTGCGAAAGAATACGAACCCCTGCTTTTGTTGCCCATCGGGTTCGGTATCATCGTGGGCAACGTTCCCTTTTTCAAGGGATTCGGCCTGGGGATATATGAACCCAACTCCGTGCTGCATTACCTTTATTTCGGCGTGACCTCGGGGCTCTACCCTTCTATTGTCTTCTTAGGGCTGGGTGCCATGACCGATTTTACCTCCCTGCTGGGCCGCCCCAAGCTGATGCTGCTGGGCGCCGCCGCCCAAATGGGTATCTATGTTACCCTGCTGGGCGCCCTGGCCCTGGGATTTCTGCCCAAGGAAGCCGGTTCCATCTCCATTATCGGCGGGGCGGACGGCCCCACCTCCATATTCTTAACCGCCAAGCTGGCACCGCATTTGATCGGTCCTATCGCCATTGCAGCCTACTCCTACATGGCCCTGATACCGATCATTCAGCCCCCGATCATGCGGCTCTTGACCACCCGCGAAGAACGCATGATTCATATGCCGGATCCCCGTGTAGTGTCCCGGAAAGAGCAGCTGCTCTTTCCGGTTGCCGGCGTGATTTTGTGCTGCTTTCTGGCCCCGGCATCCATCCCGCTGCTGGGCCCCTTTTTCTTCGGTAATCTGATGAAGGTGAGTGGTGTGGTGAACCGCCTGGCCAAAACCGCCCGTACGGCCATCATAGACACGGCGACCATTTTTCTCGGCTTTACCGTGGGTGCCAGCACCCAGGGGGATGTATTTCTTACCCCGAAATCGGTTCTGATATTCGCTCTTGGGGCCGTTGCTTTCAGCATCGCCACGGCTTCGGGGGTTCTTTTTGCTAAAATCATGAACCTGTTTATGAAGGAAAAGATCAATCCGCTATTAGGCGCGGCAGGCGTATCCGCCGTTCCGGGATCGGCGCGTGAAGTCCATCTGGTCGGCCAGAAAGAAGACCAGACCAATTTCCTGTTGCTGCATGCCATGGCCTGCAACTCATCGGGTGTTATCGGTTCCGCGATTTGTGCCGGTATTTTGTGGAGTTTTCTGGTATAGCAAACCTTCCACAGGCGCACCTGAAGCAGGTTCACATATTGGACTTAAAAAACTGATCGGGTTCCGTAATATGATGGGGTCGTGGGGTATATTCGGTGGGAACGGTCCCTTTTTTAAAACACTCGAAAAGGGTCTTTTTGGACTCGGGTACAGGCAGTAAACCGGTTTCAGCGTCGATTTTGGCAAAGACCACATCGTCGGGCACTTGAAAAGCCCGTATGGGCTTATCCTTGAGGATACGCTGCATGAATTCCAGCCAGATCGGACTGGCGGATCGAGAACCGGTTTCCCCTTTCCCCAGTGAGGCTTCCTCGTCAAAGCCGACCCACGTGCCCGTTACATAACGGGGCGTGAAGCCGACGAACCAGGCATCAATCAGATCATTGGTGGTGCCGGTCTTGCCGGCTGCGGGCCGCTTCAATGCCCTTACCCTTCTCCCGGTTCCGTTTTTAACCACACCTTCCAGCAGATTGGTCATGATATAGGCGGTGCTTTTATCGATAACCTTTTCACGGGTGGTGTTATTTTCCTCCAGTATGTTTCCGTTCCTATCCAGAATCTTGGTAATGAAAATGGGCTGCACCCGGTAGCCCAGGTTGTTGAAAACCGAGTAAGCAACCGTAAGCTCCAGGAGGGACAATCCAGAGGAGCCAAGGGCAATGGAAAGGTTGGGGCTCAATTCGGAGGTGATGCCGAACAAACGGGCATAATCGATGACATAGTCAACACCGATATCCTGCAGTATCTTCACCGTGATCACGTTCAACGATTTGACCAGGGCCTTGCGCACCAGGGTGGGGCCGGCAAAGGTTTCTTTATAGTTTTTGGGTTTCCAGGTAAAATCATTCCCGGTATCCTCGAAAACAATCGGTGAGTCATACATCAGGGTGGCGGGGGTGTACCCCTTATCGATGGCGGCGGAGTATATGATGGGCTTAAATGCCGAACCGGGCTGCCTGCGGGATTGAACGGCGCGGTTGAACTGGCTTTCCCTGAAATCCCGGCCACCGATGAGCACCTTGACGTGCCCGCTTTCGGACTCCAGGCAGAGCAGGGCCGCCTGGGCCAGGGGATCCTGCTCAAGGCCCAGTTGCCACACCTTGTCCGCCTTGCTTTTCTTCCTGAGTTTTACCAGAACCACATCTCCCGGCCGCAAAACCCTTTCCGGACGGTTAATGCGCACATCATAATAGGCCACCCGGGGATCGGGCTTTCTTGCCCAGCGCATATTTTTCACGGAGATCACTCCCCCGTCGCTACCCATACGCACCAGAACCGTCTTTTTTTTCTCATTCACAGCCGTGACCACCCCCTTGACGATGCTTCCCTGCTCCAGCGGACCTTGCTTATCAATCTCCGCCTGCAATTCGTCCAGGTAGGCGTTGGTTTTGTCCGCCTGGTCGGGGGACAGGTGCTGAAGAGGACCGCGATACCCCTGACGCTTATCCAGGTCCAGCAGCCCTTTGGTGATTTCCTCCCGGGCGATTTTCTGCATGTCGATATTAACTGCTGTGTAAATCTTGAGGCCCTGGGTATACAGGGCGTTGGGGCCATATGTCTGGTCCACGTACCTGCGAACGTGTTCCGTATAGAAGGGGACCTCTTCGATGAACCAATTTCGCCGGGGCTTGATATCCAACTCCCTGTCAATGGCTTCCGTGGCCTGGATGTTGGAGATGTATTTTTCGGCCACCATGCGGTTTAAAACATAAATCTGCCGCTGTTTGGCCTTTTCCGGATGACGAAAGGGGGAGTATCGGCTGGGGGCCTGGGGCAGCCCGGCTAGAATGGCGCATTCGGCCAGGTTCAGCTCCCGGGCGGATTTGCCGAAGTAATTTTCACTGGCCGCTTCCACACCGTAGGCGCCGTGTCCAAGATAAATCTGATTCAGGTAAAGGAAAAGGACTTCGTCCTTGGAAAAGGTTTTCTCGATACGGTAGGCGAGAATGGCCTCCTTTATTTTTCGGGTGTAGCTTTTTTCAGGTGAAAGCAAGAAGGACTTGGTGACCTGTTGGGTGATGGTGCTGCCCCCCTGGACGATGGTGCCGGCCTCTATGGCGATAAAGGCCCGGATGATGCTGGTGATGTCAATCCCCTTATGTTTATAGAAACGCGCGTCTTCTGCGGCGATAAAGGCTTGCTTCAGGGTCTCCGGGATTTCTTCCAGGGGAAGGATAATGCGGCGTTCCTTATAGAATTCGGCGATTTTGCGGTTATCATCCGAGTACACGGTGGTGATGATTGGAGGATGATAATCGGTCAAGGAGGATATTTTAGGTAGGTCTTCATTGAGATAAAAATAGACACAGGCGGCCGTGACTGCCGCCAGGACAAATACGATCAGAACAGCCCAGACGAAGAAACGCACTATCTTGCCGGCGGTACCGCGCCCTTTTTTTTGGACACGTTTTTTTTTGATCTGTGATGTGGTTTTTGCTTTTTGCATGCGGTGATTGCCCAACACAAAATTAGGGAAGAGGCAAAAAGAACAACCCGGCCTGCGCTGTGAAGCGGTCCATCACCAGGGGTGTTCCCCTCCGAATCAGCCCCGCATGTCCGGATAATCGCCGGATAATGGGGCACGGCCATGTATAAAATAGTTCACCTGAAATGGCAAGCAAGTTTGCGTCCATCGCAGGGAAACCGCATTTGGATCTTGAGTCGGCACCAACGCTCCGCGGCGATGCGTATCTTTTTTCGGCCGTCTAGAACTTGTACTCGAATATCCGTAAGCCTGAGCGGGTCCAACCATCATCCGGAAATTTTACATGGTTCACCACCGGGAAAAATACATCTCAGATACGCCTCTAAATCAAGAAGATTGACTTTAGAACCTATTAATTATATTTAAATTAAGAAAATTCATATCTCATTCCCTGGGAAAAAAATGTTCCATCGAATAAAATGGCAGAGGAGGTGATAAGACCAATTTAGATAGATCTGCAGTCTATTAAGATTCTAATTCGGTAATAAATCAAAAGGAGGTCAAAATGAAAAAGCTTAAGGTAGGATTTGTTTTAGGATTGGCTGTATTGCTGGTAACGGTATTTGCACTACCCGGCCCAACAGCGGCGGCTGAAAAAAAAGTTTGGAGATGGGGAACCTCCAATCCAGGGGCTTATGGTTATCGAGTATCCGCTTTCATGTCAGATTTCCTGCGAAGAGCTATGCCGGATTACGACGTTACCGTTTACCCATTTGCTTCCACTACCGCTAATATCAAGAATTTCCTTGTCGGTGAATTGGAAAGTACCTATTCGGCCGAGCCGGGATTGAGAAAATTATACGCGTTTCAAAAACCATTTGAGGGATTTGAGCCCAACGTAAAGCAAATGCCGGTACAGTCATTCTGGGCCTACACTATGGAAACCCACATATTGACGCTACCGAAGAACAAAGATAAATTTAAGAGCTGGGCGGATTTGGACGGCAAGAAAATCTATATGACCAAAGCCGGATATATGAACCATATCAACATCTTCAGAGCCATGCGTGAGGTCAACGGCCTGAATATCAAGCACGTCGAAGTTGATATGTCAAAGGTCGCGGACGCGCTGAGAGCGGGAACCATAGACGCCACCGCAGCCTATACAACGGCTCTGGTGTCGCTGGCCGGCTGGATTAAGGTGCTGGATGTGGCCAGTCCCCTGCAAGGCGTGAATCCAACCCCGGACCAAATCGAGAAACTGACCGCAGCAGGTTTTGCCCCCGCCAAGATCAACATGAAAAAGGCCTATACGAAAGATTTGGGGGTGTCGGAACTCTATGGCGTGCCATTTTTCTTCGGTTACCACCACGGGCTGAACTTTCCGGCGGAGGACATATATAGAGCACTTAAAGCCTTTGAAAAAGAGGCGGCTTCACTTACCAAGCTGGACCCCGGTTTCGGACCATTGGCTGCTGACCTCGCCGGATTCCAGGTTCAGGGAATCAAGAGCATTCCCGAGGTGCCGGTCCATCCGGGATTGGCGAAATATCTGAAGGAAAAGGGCTTATGGGACTCTTCCTGGAAAATCGCAAGCGAGGAGACCATCAAGGCCGCGATAGCGGAGATGACGGCTAAAGCGAAATGATCTTTTTGGCATAAATTAGGGGTCATTAAGGATTTACAATGGTGGGCTCACCCCTGTAAAACGTCAATAAGGGGTGGGCCGCTTACTTGTGCACCATACTTTTAGAGGGTGAACAGATGGAAAAAAATGCATCGCCGGATGGAGCGAATTCATTGGCCGAAATTCGTAAATTCTTAGTCCCCTGCTATCTCATCGTCACTATCGTATATCTAGCATTTTCACTGCACTATTTCACAACCGGCCTGGGGGGCACAATGCTCCTTGCCGTAACGCTCGTTCCATTAGCCTACGTGTTGTGGGTTTTGTTTTTTTTTGTCTCCGGGGAGCTGATGTATCCGCGTTTAGGGCTCAAACTAAATATTGCCCTGGCTTGCGCGTACATTGCGATGTGCATCTTTTCCATCATATACATGCGGGTGGAGTTTGACGCCCTCATTTATGACAGAGCGGGTTTCTTCAACCTTCCTGACAAAATCGTCGGAGCGATGATGCTGGGTCTCGTGCTTGAATACACCAGGCGGGAACATGGTCTCCTTTTTTACCTCATTTTATTTCTCATGTTTTACTCCGTTTACGGGTGGATTTTTCCGGGGATACTCGGTCATCCCGGGGTCACCTGGACAAGAGTCATCACATCTTCTTCCATTGAGATCATATTGGGCCTGTTTGGAACGTATTCGCAGACCGGTGTAGGCGTTATCGCCGCATTTTTCCTGTTTTTGGGCATTGCCCAGGGATTCGGTGTTCAGGAATCTATTATCAGACTGTTCACCGGGATATTTGCCAAACGGAAAACCCTCATTCCACAGACGGCGGTGGTGACTTCAATGGCCATTGCTACCTGCAGTGGATCGGGAGCGGCGAATGCAGCCATAACCGGTCAGTACACCATACCTTTGATGAAAAAAGCAGGGTTTCCCGCTCTTCACGCCGGTGCTGTGGAAGCCTCATCTTCGCTGGGCGGCCTGCTCATGCCGCCCGTCATGGCCATCGCCGGTTTCATCATGGCTGACTTTCTGGGCGTGACTTACTTCGAGGTTATCGCTCGTGGATATGCACCGGCAATCATTTTCTTTGGTATCATTTCCATATCGGTTTACCTCTTTACAGCGCGTTTCCTGCGTGGAAAGAGCAGCGGGTCGGATTTGGCACCGGAGGCCGTTATCGAAAAATACTCCAAGAATGACGTGGCCAACACGGCGATTTTCTTTACTTTTATCGGCGTTTTGATCTATCTGATGGGTGTGCTCTGGTTTGACGCATCAAAAGCTGCCCTTTATATTTCCATCGGTCTTTTTATTACCTCCTCTCTGCTCCGAATGATTCTCCACCCCGGAACGATTCAAGATAAGATAAAGGAATGGTTGAGGTGCTTGCAGGGAGCCGTGGAGGGATTTGCCGGGGTCACCGCCCCGTTGATTCTTCTGCTCGCCATGCTGGGAGTGATGGTAAATCTTTTCGTGGTCAGCGGGTGGATGATCAAGCTGATGGCGATACTGGCATCGGTCGGAGAATTCCATGTCTTGGCCCTTATCGGAGTCGGGTTTGCCATTGGGGTCTTCTTGGGGCTGGGTATACCGCCGTCGGCCTGCTACATCCTCTCAGCCGTCATCGTTATCCCGCCGATGATAAAAATCGGAATCAACCCCTGGGTAGCACATTTCTTCCTGTTTTTCATTGCGGTCATATCCGAATATTCGCCACCAACCTCCCTCGTCGCCGCGGTTGCTTCCCGTATTTCCGGTGCCTCCTTCATGAAG
>CAZWGD010000064.1:0-8917 GCA_964633235.1 uncultured Desulfobacteraceae bacterium
ATCCGCAAATCTCGGCCACGGTAGTATCGTCATTGCCGCGATTACATCATGCACAAACACCTCCAACCCATATGCCATGCTGGGGGCCGGTCTGCTGGCTAAAAAAGCGGTTGAGAAGGGACTCGAGATAAACCCGGCGGTTAAGACTTCTCTGGCGCCCGGATCTAGGGTTGTCGTGGATTATCTGCTTGACGCGGGTCTGATGCCGTACCTTGAAAGACTTGGATTTCACGTAGCCGGTTTTGGGTGCACTACGTGCATTGGAAACAGCGGCCCCCTAGATCCCGAAATCGAGAAAGTCATCCTTGAAAACGATCTGACGGTGGCGTCCGTGCTCTCGGGCAACCGGAATTTTGAGGCTCGAATCCATCAGCGTATCAAGGCCAATTATTTGGCTTCCCCGATGCTGGTGATCGCCTTTGCCATCGCCGGAAGAATTGATATTGATTTAACCGGTACGGCGATTGGCTTTGATAGACAAAACCGGCCGGTATGGCTTAGGGACATCTGGCCGTCCGCGACAGATATTGAGAAACTTGTCGAAAAACGCGTGAAGCCGGAACTATACCGCAAAGAATATGCCGCTATTTTTGAGGGAGACCATTTGTGGCGCGAGCTTGAGGTTGCGGAGAGCACCACGTTTGCATGGGATCAACAGTCCAAATATATCAGAAAGCCCCCCTATTTCGATGATTTCACCGCGGAGCTAAAGAAACCCGGCGATATTGAGAACGGCCGTGCGCTCCTGATGCTAGGGGATACCGTGACGACCGATCATATTTCACCGGCCGGGGCGATTCCCCAGGATTATCCGGCCGGAAGATACCTGGTGAATCGCGGTGTCGATAGGGACGGCTTTAACTCTTACGGCTCCAGGCGGGGTAACCATGAAGTCATGATGCGGGGCACCTTCGGCAACATCAGGCTGAAAAACAGACTGGTCTCTCCCAGGGAAGGCGGGTTCACGGCCAGATTTCCCGACCGTAAGCAGATGTATGTATATGACGCAGCCATGGCATATAAAGATCGGGGAATCCCATTGATCGTCATGGGAGGCAAAGAATACGGAACTGGTTCATCCCGGGACTGGGCTGCCAAAGGAACCGGTCTTCTAGGCGTCAGGGCCGTGATTGTGCAATCGCTTGAACGCATCCACAGGAGCAACCTGGTGGGAATGGGCGTATTGCCGCTGGTGTTTACCGAAAAACAAAACTGGCCGGATCTCGGGCTGGATGGATCGGAATCCTTTTTCATCAGCGGAATAGAAAAGATGCAGCCCAGAAAAGTATTACAGGTAACCGCCGTGAAGGGGGACGGCCGGGAGGTCGGGTTCGAGGCCGTTGCCAGGCTTGATACCGGTGTTGATGTGGACTATTTTGAAAACGGCGGCATTTTGCCGTTTGTATTGAGAAAGGTAATGGGGGCCGCTCAAAACTTGACCGGAAAAGGGGAGGTATTAAATGAATGATCGTGATTCGTTTGTCAATAAAGGGCTTAGAGGCGTTGTCATCGCCGACACAAAAATAAGTGACGTGGATGGCCAGGCAGGCAAATTGATCTACAGGGGTTACCTGGTTGGGGACCTGGCGGAGCGAACATCGTTTGAAGAGGTCGCCCATCTGCTGCTTTTCGAAAAGCTGCCCGACAAACAGGAACTGAAACAGTTTACGGCACGCCTAAAAGCAGCCAGAGCCATTCCTCGTGAAATCGTTGAAGCCCTGAAAACACGACCGGCGGGTTCATTACCCATGGATATCTTACAGTCAAGTATCCCCATGCTGGCCAACCATGATCCGGATATCGGGAATCAATCCCTTGAGGCATCCATGGACAGGGCCGTGAGCCTCATCGCCAAGTTCCCCGGCATCATCGCCGCCTGGGAGCGGATACGCAACGGAAAGGATATTGTGCCGCCATCCGCCGATTTGGGTCACGCCGCCAATTTCCTGTATATGATGAATGGCCAAATGCCCGATGAAGATGCCCGCCATTTTTTCGATGTAGGACTGGTTTTGCATGCCGAGCATTCGTTCAACGCGTCGACCTTCGCCGCTCGGGAAGTTGCTTCCACCCGCGCACATATGTATGCGGCCGTTGCCGCCGCCGTCGGTTCGCTTTCCGGTGAGCTTCACGGCGGTGCAAATGTGCGTGTCATGGAAATGCTGAAACGCATTGGCTCCGTTGACCGGGTGGAAGCCTATATTGCCGGTGAGCTCGACGCGGGCAGGGTCATTTTCGGGTTGGGGCACGCGGTGTATAAAACCGATGATCCCAGGGCGTTGATATTGGCACCCATGTCGGAGACCATGGGAAAAAAAATCGGTGAACCCCACTGGTACGATATATCAAAGCAGCTTGAAGAAAAGGGTAAAGCGGCCTTCAAGCAACGCAAGGGAATCGATATCTTTTTGAACGTGGATTTTTACAGCGCCTCGCTATACCATGCCATGAAAATCCCCATGGACCTGTTCACACCGGTATTTGCCATTTCCCGCATCGCCGGATGGACGGCGCATGTTTTAGAGGAACAATTTGCCGGAGCCGCGCCGAAACCCGCTCTATACCGTCCGGAATCGGATTACATCGGTGACTACTGCGGTCCGGATGAATGCTTGTTTACGCCTTTGGATGAACGGTAGTCCACCTGGCAAGAGAAGGGGAATGAGGAAAATGGCTGGAGAAAAAATAACCTACAATAACGATGGAACCTTGAACGTTCCGGCTGCTCCCATGATCCCCTTTATCGAGGGTGACGGGATCGGTCCGGATATCTGGCATGCGGCCCAGGGGGTGCTGGACAGTGCCGTAACATCGGCCTATGATGGAAAACGCCGCATTGAATGGGTCGAGGTCTATGCGGGGGAAAAGGGGTTTGTCAAAACCGGCCAATGGCTCCCGGAGCAGACCCTGAAGGCCATTCAAAAACACGCCGTCGGTATTAAGGGGCCGCTGACAACACCGGTGGGAAAGGGCATCCGTAGCGTCAACGTCGCCATTAGACAAAAGCTGGATCTGTATGCGTGCGTACGGCCGGTGAAGTATATTGACCATGTGCCCAGCCCCATGAAGCAACCTGAAAAAATCAACATGGTTGTATTCAGGGAGAACACCGAGGACCTATACGCGGGGGTTGAATGGGAAGCCGGCAGTCAAGATGCCAGGCGCATGCTGGAAAACCTGCGCACTGATATGCAGGTTACCCTGCCCGAAGATTCGGGCATCGGCATCAAGCCGATCAGTGAGAAAAAGACCAAACGGCTCGTTAGACAGGCTGTTTTGTATGCTGTTGAGCATCGCCTTCCCAGTGTTTGTCTGATGCATAAGGGCAATATTATGAAATTTACCGAAGGTGCTTTCCGCAAATGGGGTTACGAGGTGGCCCAGGAGGAATTTGGAGACCGGACGATTACGGAAACCGCGCTTTATGAGCAGCATAACGGCATCCGGCCGCCGGAAAAAGTGGTCGTAAAAGATAGGATTGCCGACATGCTTTTCCAGCAGGTGCTGCTGCGTCCTGAAGAATACCACGTGATTGCGACACCGAATTTAAACGGTGATTATCTTTCGGATGCGCTGGCGGCCCAGGTAGGGGGGCTGGGCATGGCGCCCGGTGCCAATATCGGTGATACCTGTGCGGTCTTTGAAGCCACCCACGGCACAGCACCCAAATATGCCGGAAAGGATAAGGTCAATCCGGGGTCCCTGATTCTTTCCGGTGCCATGATGTTGCGTTACCTGGGATGGGAAGCGGCCGCCGATGCAGTGGAAAGGGCGCTTAAGGCCGCCATAAAAGATAAAATCGTCACCTACGATCTGGCACGGCAGATACGGGGAGCCACGGAAGTGAAGTGCTCCCAGTTTGCCGAAGCGGTGATAGACAGAATGCCTTGAGGATTTGGGTATACGGCCTCCTTAAGCGACACCGGAAAAACGAATAAATTGAAATGGAATCCGCCCCAATGACACCGGAAAGGCGCGCAGAGAGATTCAGAGCTTTAATCCATAATTTGAATATCGGTGTTTATCGAAACACTCCCGGACCCAAGGGTAGGTTTATTGAAGCTAACCCGGCCATCCTCCGCATTTTCGGCTATGACAACCAGGCAGAATTCTTCGCAACTCCTGTCTCCGGCCTTTATCAGGATCCCCATGACCGTGACCGGTTTTTAAGCGAGGTCGCCAAGACGGGATCGATAAAAAACCATGAACTGAGACTTAAAAAAAGGGATGGAACCCCGTTTTTCGGTTCCGTTTCAGCTGTAGCGGTGAGAGATGCCACCGGGAAGGTCCAGTATTTTGATGGTGTGATCGAAGATGTCAGTGCATATAGACAGATGATCAAAGGCCTTAAAGAAAGGAAGGAGATGTATACCGCTATTATGCAGCAGGCCTCCGAAGGGATTTACTTGCTGGATCCGGATACAAAAAAGGTGCATGAATCCAACCGCTCTTTTCAGGCCATGGTGGGTTATCGGCAGGACGAATTATGCGGAAAAGTGATCTATGATCTTCTGGCCCATCCGAAAGCGGATGTCGACTATCAAATTCAGCGCATTCAGCTAAAAAAGACCTTTTTTATCGGTGAGAGAAGATATCGGTGTAAAAACGGCAGCGTATTAGATGTTGAGGCCAGTGCCCACTGCATTCAATTTGCCGGAAAGCGCATGCTGTGCGTGGTGGTTAGAAATATCTCAGAACACAAAAGCATGATGGAGAAGTTGTATTACTCCGAGAGGCGCTTTAAAGATCTCTTCAACTCCATAAGCGATCTGGTATACGCGCATGACCTTGAAGGGTATTTTCTCTCCGTTAACCCCGCTGTAATCAACGCTTTCGGGTTCGGCGAGCATGAAATTATCGGACGCAAAATAACGGACTTCATGAAACCCGAATTCAGATCCGATTTTGACACCAGTTACCTTGAACACATAAAAGCCCATGGAACCCATGAGGGCATTTCCACCTTTTTTGCCAAAGACGGCCGCAAGGTGTATGTAGAGTCCCATAGCTCACTGGCCAACCCTGAGGACGGCGGCCCCTACATTACCGGCATGGGTAGGGATGTCACTCAAAAGATCCTTTCCGAGAGAAAAATCAAAAAGCTCCAGAGTCAGATCCTCCAAGCCCAGAAAATGGAGGCCGTGGGGACCCTGGCCGGTGGCATCGCCCATGATTTTAATAATTTGCTCATGGGAATTCAGGGTCACTGCTCGTTGTTGATGGTTGGCAGAAAGCCCAGCGATCCTGACTTGGAACATCTCAAGCAAATTGCGGATATTATTAAGAAAGCCACGGGCCTAACCAGGCAGTTGCTCGGCTTTGCCAAAAGGAGCGGGTATGAAGCCAAAGCCACGGATATCAATACCTTGATCAGCACAAATTGCAAAATGTTCGGCCGTACGCAAAAGGAGATCAGGGTCCATGAGAAGTACCAACAACCGGTGTGGACCGTAGAGATCGACCAGGGGCAAATGGAGCGGGCCCTGTTGAATTTGTTTATCAATGCCAGACAGGCGATGCCTGACAGCGGCGGTGATCTCTATCTGCAAACGGAGAATATTACCCTGGACAAGGACTTTACAGCGCCTTTCAATCTTAAAGCCGGCCGTTATGTAAAGATATCCGTTACCGATACGGGCACCGGTATGGATGAAGATACCAAAACCAGGATTTTCGAACCCTTTTTCACAACCAAGGATATGGGCAGGGGGACCGGCCTGGGTCTAGCCTCTGTATATGGGATTGTCACTAACCACGCGGGCATTATCAACGTGCACAGTGAGGTGGGCAGGGGGACTACCTTCGAAATCTATCTGCCTGCGTTTGGAAAACCGGTGAAAACAGAGGAAACGTCTTTAAACCATATCCTAAAAGGCAAGGGGACAGTTCTTTTGGTGGATGATGAAGAGATGGTTATTGAAGTCAATAAAGATCTGTTGATTGCGCTGGGATACAGGGTCCTAAAGGCAAAAAGCGGAGAGGAGGCGGTCACGATCTTCACGGAAAGAAAGGATGAAATCGATTTCGTCATCCTGGATATGATTATGCCCGGCATGGACGGTGGCGCGACTTACGACAGCCTTAAGGAGATCAGCCCCGGCATAAAAGTACTCCTTTCAAGTGGATACAGCATTAACGGGCAGACGGCCAAGATACTGGATCGGGGATGCAGCGGCTTTATTCAAAAACCATTCAATATCAGACAGCTATCGAAAAAGCTGGCGGAACTAAACGGATCGCCTTGGCATTGATCAAGGCCACGGCCACAAGAACCTTGCGTCCGAACAGGCCCCTGGCCATTTTATATCCGACCTCGTCATTGATAAAAATGCTGTCCGAAAGGTAGTTTCTGTAGCAAAATGTTCAATTTTGTTCGCGTTCAAGGAAGATAAAAATGTCAACCGCAGGTCCGCCTGAGTCGGATTGAGGATTAACATTGCTTGACTACTACGCGCAACGGGCCCGGGAGTACGAGCGCGTGTATGAGAAGCCCGAGCGTCAGTCCGACATCAGGACACTGGAGACCTTTCTGAGTAACGCATTCTTGGGAGACCGGGTGCTGGAGGTCGCGTGCGGCACCGGGTATTGGACCCAGTTCATCGCCAAGTCCGCAGCCGCCATCGTCGCCACGGACTGCAACGCGAATGTAATCGATCTTGCTCGGCGGAAGGATTTTGGGCAGTGCCGTGTTGGGTTTGCAGTGGCGGACGCCTATCAGCTCGACGGCATACCCGACGGTTGCACATCCGGGTTTCACGGATTCTGGTGGTCTCACGTGCCTGTCGCCAGGATCGACGCGTTCGTCGCCACCTTCCACTCCAAGCTCCCCCCCGGCGCGAGGGTCGTGATGATTGACAATGCGTACGTGGAAGGCAGCAGCACCCCGATCTCGAGACAGGATGCAGACGGCAATACGTATCAGATCCGGCGATTGCAGGATGGGTCTGAGCATGAAGTCCTGAAGAACTTCCCTTCGGATGCAGACCTGCAGAAATCGCTCTCAGGGCATGCTGTGAACGTTAGCACTAGATTCCTGCAGTACTTCTGGATTGCTGAATACAGTAATCTAAGTACGCATTAACCCGCTGAACCGTTTTTTTATTACAATAAACGTGTGGAGTGAAATGATGTCTAAAGCCGAACGTATGACCCAACTCGTAAAAGATTTTCTGTTCAACGCCGGCGCCATGGATGTCGGTATCGCTACCACTGAGACTTTGTCCGGTGGACCGCCCTCCACGGATCTAACCTATATCATGCCCGATGCCAAATCAGCGATCTGCTTTCTGGTACCCCTGGATCAGAAGGGGATCGAACGTTTTCTGGGCAAGCAGGATTGTCGAACCCACAATATCGACAATCGACGCACCAATTCCCTGGTTAACGGCATGGCTTTTGAGCTGGCAACATTTCTGTCCATGCGCGGGCGCCCCTCAAGGGCGGTCTGTTCAAACGGTCACTACCGCAGCGAAGTGCCGGGCGGTTTATACAGCGAATTGCCGGATCTGAGTCATCGCTATCTGGCTGTCCGAACAGGCCTGGGATATTTTGGTTTTTCCGGCAATGTGATTCGGCCTGACGTAGGCGGGGCGATTATTCTCGGCTCCGTGGTGACAACCACTGAGTTGGTTCCCAGCGATCCGCTGCCTCCGGAAGACAACTACTGCGACAATTGCAGGCGCTGCCTGCGGGCCTGCGCCTCCGGTCTCATGTCCGATACCGAGGAAACAACCGTAACCATGGGCGGGGTATCGTTTTCTTATGCCAGGCGTCGTGCTTATGCTCGCTGTGAATATGTCTGCGGCGGCTTTGCCGGTTTACACCCTTCCGGAAAATGGTCCACCTGGTCACCGGCAAGATTTGTCATACCCGATAAAGACACAGAATTTACCCCGGCGCTGCTTAACGCCGTGGAACCCTATCGAAACCGACCCCGATTGGACTATGGCTTTTATCACCCCCTGGTACCCGGAAGTAAAATCGAGTTTACCTGTGGGCATTGCCAACTGGTTTGCCATCCCAATAAAGAAGTCCGCCGCAAACGGTATAAGATGATCACCGAGAACGGCGTAGTGATCCAGTACCCGAACGGCAACCTTGAGGCCGTATCACCTGATAAGGCGGTTGAACATTTAAACGGCATGGACGCTGTAACCCGGGCGCTATACGAAAAAAGACGGGACGCGCCTGCTTGGTCGGTGGGGCAGGAAGGCGGTACCGACGGCGGCCGGTGAGCTTCCGTATAAGCATGCCATCCAGTTCATGGATATATCAGATTATGAATCAATTCCGCCGTACCAGGGCGTCCAGTCGGCGTTCTCCTTCGCTGCTCAGTCCCAGCGTTTCCAATTCCCGAGACAATTGATCGAGGGTGCCGTTTCCACCGGCATATCCGTTCAGGCGTGCCACCGCGGTGGAAGCAACAAAATCAGCGTGCTGCCGATAAATGCGCGACATTTCATTATTCAGGCCCGCATTCTGTTTGAGAAGATATTTCTGATGGTAATCTTCAGCCATGGTAAAGGATCGCAGCGGAAGGACCCGGGTTGTAACGGGGCGGCCAAGTTTCCGCTCCAGGGCGGCCTTGGAGCCCACGGCCAGGCGGTGCTGCTCGTCATTATGATAGAAGATCGCGTGCATATATTGCCCTGACCCGTTGAGTCCGGTTGGTCGATGGCTGGCCCAGACGATCTCCAGCAGCCCTGAATAGGTGATGCGCGAGGGATCATAGTCCACCTGCACGGTTTCCGTATGATCACCGATTCGTCTGTAGGTCGGGGCCTCCATCTTGCCGCCGGCGTATCCCACGCGCGTGCGGATCACTCCCACGATAATCCCGAACCGGGATTCGATGCCCCAAAATCACCCCAGCCCGAAAGAGGCGGTTTCAAATTTTGAAGGTGCCGCAAGGTCTATG
>CAZWGD010000065.1:0-5643 GCA_964633235.1 uncultured Desulfobacteraceae bacterium
AAGCGGAAAAGCGTGGATAAGACTCCGTCAGTAGTTCCGGAACCGAATCAGCGAGGAAGGAAAACTGGATGAAGGTAAGTCCCGCTCTTATCGTCTGGCAAAGGAACTGACGCAGCTTTTCAATTTGGAGAGCAAAATAGACACCCTGCTTTCGGCCTCCATGTACCACCTGAACGTATTTATGGATTCCGAAAGATCGTCGATATTTTTATTTCAACATTTAAGTCAAAAGCTTGCCGTGTTTTCATCCCTCGATCTAAATAAAAATGAGATCCAAATTCCAATATCATGCGGTGTGGCTGGATGGGTTTTTGTAAATCGTGAATCTGAAATCGTTAATAACGTTCATGAAGACAGCCGTTTTTATGATGGTGTAGACAACATGACCGGTTTTCAAACGCGCAATCTGGTCTGCACGCCTTTACTTGACAGTAATGATAACTGCTTAGGTACACTTCAATCCTTAAACAAGAAAACAGGGGAGTTTACAGCCGACGACCTTGAATTATTAAAGCTGGCCGCCGGCATGGTGGCTATGGCCATTAAAAACAGCGAGCGTTATGCTGAACTTAGCGTCACAAATGAAGCCCGTAGAAAATTTATCGAACAGATTTCCAAAAAGGTTGGCAATATCATGAAATAGTGGTTAAGGGGTCAGGCGTAGACAGGATGGCCCCTTATGCTCATTCCGGAAATCCGGCCTTGCGCATCCCATTTAGAAAGGGTTGAGGCGAATCGCCTGGTTAAAATACCCTATGGCTTCATCCGGACTTCCTGCATAACTAAGCGTCCAACCCAATTGTGAATGTACCTCAGCACCATTTTGCTCAAGTTCTATAGCTCGCTTCCCAGCGGCAATTGCCTTCTCATGCTGCCTCATGATCGAATAGACTCTGCCTAATAAGCCATAGGAGAAGCCGTCAGATTCATCTAAAGAAATAGCCTTTGTCGCAAACCCATAGGCTTTTTCCAAATTTTTCTGCGGTGACCTGCCAAAATAGGCAAGGCTGAAGTAGTGCCAACCAAGATTTCTGTATCCAACCGGCAATTCGGGCGCCATATCAACGACTTCCTGTGCAATCTGACCAGCTCGCACAAGGCTTTCTTCTGTGTCTTTCCGCCAAAGTGATAGCAACTCCATCGATTTTAACATTACGTCAAGCCGTTTATACCTCTTTGCCCAAGTGCGCATCTGCCCGCCCTCTGTAAGTTCCACCTGCAGAGCGGTTATTATCTTCATGGTGATCTCGTCTTGCACAGCAAATATGTCTTTCAGCTCACGGTCGTATCGTTCCGACCAAAGATGATGGCCCGTGGTGGCATCGATCAGCTGTGCGTTAATTCTAACCCGATCTTCAGATTTTCGGACGCTGCCTTCGAGCACATAGCGCACACCCAGTTCCCTTGAGATTTGCTTGACATTGATCGGCTTGCCTTTGTAGGTAAACGATGAGTTACGGGCAATTACAAATAGTTGGTCCGTCTTTGACAGGGCGCTGATGATCTCTTCAGAAAGTGCATCGCTGAAATATTCCTGCTCAGGGTCACCGCTCAGGTTGTCGAAAGCGAGAACAGCGATGGAGGGTTTGTCGGGTAGGGGGAGGGGTGGTTTGAAAGGTAGCCCCGCCTTTCGCATTGCGGCTTTTATTAGCTCAATTCTTTCAGGTCTATATGGATATGTTTTAAGACCCTTCTCAAAGGAGTATTTAGGGTCTATCTTTAATAACTCTGAATACGCTTCACATGTTTCCCTTCGATAGCATCGATCAACTGGGCGGTAATCCGCACACGATCTCCCGACCTCTGGACGCTGCCCTCCAAAACATACCGTACCCCCAAATCCTGGCTTATATGCTGAACCTTGACCGGCTTGTTCTTATAAGCGAACGTCGAGGTACGCGCGATCACAAACATATAAGGCACCTTGGAAAGCGTAGAGATAATTTGCTCGGTTATCCCATCGGAAAGATAATCTTGTTTGGGGCCTTCACTCATATTCACAAATGGCAGGACGGCAATGAAAGGCTCTTCAGGCAAGGGAAAGGCCATTTTTTCAACCGAGGCAGGCTCGACATCCGGTCGAACAGTGCTTTGGTAAAAATACCATCCAATCAGTATTACCATGATTGCCGCCACAATACCTAAAGGCAAAACCCATTTTTTTCTTATAGTCGCCGATTCTTCTCCGATCAATTTTCCGGCATCTTCAGGGGCTGTTAATACCTTATAGACCCTGACCGGTTTTTTGATCATCAAATTTTGCATTTTCCTGTTCTAACGTTCTTTCTTCTTGAAGGGTAACATCCCGGCATGGATGGACCGAAGCGAAACGAATATTTCTTCCAGCAGTCAGGCGCCGGTGACGTCGACCAGCCGCCGGATGAAATCGCCCATCACCGTCAGGGTTTGCGTCTCCCGGTCCCGATGGGGTGTATGGCCGCAGGCCGGCAGCATCAGCGTTTCAGCACCCTTTCCGGCCTGTTGCCCAATGGCCTCGAGCTGCGCCCCGGTTCCATAGTTATCGTTTTCACCCTGGATCGCCAGCACCGGGACCTGAATCTTCGGCAGGTAGGCCTCGATATTCCAATGCCTGAAGTCGGGGTGCAGCCAGACATCATTCCAACCCCAGAAAGCGCATTGCGTATTGGCCCGATGGTACGTTGTCAGCTTTCTGCGCAATTCGCCCCTTAAATAGCGGGTTCTGGCCCTGCGAATGGCGCGCACGGTCAGGCTTTCACAGAAGACGTGGGCGGCTTCCGTAATCACCCCTCTGAGCCCTTTGGCGTCCGGGCTGCCGGCATGGATAAGGGCGATGGATCCGCCGTCCGAATGGCCCACGAGGAGGTAGTCATGGATGCCCGCCCGTTTCAGCACCTGCGGTAACACCCTTAAGCCTTCGTGGTGCATAAACTCAATGGGCCTGGGTAGGGGACAGGGGTCAGAGGCGCCGTATCCAAGCCGGCTGAAAACGAAGGCCCGGCAGTTGACGGCGCCGGCCAGCTTAGCGGGAAAGTCACGCCACAGAGATAGACAACCCAGCCCTTCGTGGAGAAATACGAGGGTGGTTTTGCGTCTCGGTTCCGGGCTGGTGCGCGCCACTTCAAACCGTTGGCCGTCTACCGCCAAGAAGCCCCGTTCCAGTTTGGGTGTGGTCAGGTTACGTGTGATGATGGGCTCTCCATATCCGTCCGCAAGGGCACCGCAGTCTTGATCCACGGATCGATGCCCGCGGAAGGATAACAAAATAGGCCGCCGACCGCAATGTGTCGGCGGTGCTTCCCTTCTTGACACCCCGGTGGCCGACCGTTTAGTATTCATGCCTTTAGAACCCTCCCCAGGCAACCCGTCTGCCCCGGGAGAGCGACCATTTACAGGGCGGTTAGCGGACCGCAAGCGCGCCAAACGGGCGAGGTCGGGCAAACTGCTTAGATCGCCATAACGATTTATTTGAGATCCTTATGCACCCTTACTCCATCGCATATGTTTTTGGGACCCTGTTCATGGTCACCGGCGCCTCCATGATCCTGCCGCTGGTATGCGCCGTGATTTACAACGAGGGGGACCAGTTTGCGCTGTTCATATCGGCGCTGGTGATCATGGCCCTGGGATTTCCCCTCTGGCTGTTGTTCCGTAAGCATCACGAGTTGAGTACCAAGGACGGCATTTTCATCGCCGCCTTCGGGTGGGTATTCATCTCCGCGCTTTCCGCGCTGCCGTTTATCATCCACGGGTCGATCCCCTCTTTTACAGACGCCTTTTTTGAAATGATGTCCGGCTATACCACCACGGGGGCGACCATACTCACCGACATCGAGGCCGTGCCCCACGGGCTGTTGTTCTGGCGAAGCGAAACCCATCTGCTGGGCGGTATGGGCTTTTTGACCTTAACCGTCATTTTTCTGCCCCACGGCATGGGAGGCGTGCGTCTGTTTCGCGCGGAATCCAGTCCGGGTCAGGTCATCACCAGAGAAAAATTCATGCCCCGCAATCGGGACACCATGGTCTGGCTCTGGGGCATCTATCTGGCATTAAACCTTTTGGAAACCGTTCTGCTGTGCCTGGGAGGGATGTCGCTGTTTGATTCCCTCTGCCACGCTTTCGGGACCGTATCCACATCCGGATACTCCCCTTGGAACACCAGCATCGGCCATTATAACAGCGCTTATTTCGACTGGGTGATCATCCTGTTTATGTTTCTGGGCGGCATGACCTTTATGCTCTTTTACCAGATGATCAGGGGGGACTGGCAGACGTTGAAAATCAACACCGAATTCCGCTGGTACGTGGGATTTCTGCTCCTTTTCTGCGGAGCCGTTACCCTGATACTATGGCGGGGCGGCACCTACAACGGTTTTTTCGAAGCGCTGCGGTACGGAACATTCCAGGCCACGTCCATCCTGACCACCACCGGATTCACCACCGCGGATTACGAGCAGTGGCCCCAGGCGGCGCAGATGTTTTTATACGCCTGCTGTTTTATCGGGGCCTGTGCCGGGTCCACAACCAGCGGCATCAAAGTGGTGCATTACGTTATTATGTGCAAATATATGGCCGCCGCTATCAAAAACATATTCTTTCAGCCCATGTCGGTCATTTCCATCCGTTTGAACCAACGCCCTGTGCACGCTTCCGTTATCGACCTTGCCTTTGCCTACTTCGTGGTCAACATATTCATGGTACTTGGCGGCGGGTGTTTCATGGTGCTGGTGGACAACATGGACTATCTCACCGGCATGAGTTCGGTGATCGCCGCCCTCATGAATATCGGACCGGGATTCGGGAGCGTGGGGCCCTCTGAAAACTATGCCCATATATCCGACGTGGGGAAGTGGTTTCTGTCCTGGAATATGCTGGTGGGCAGGCTGGAAATGTTTTCGGCCCTGGTGATATTCTACCCGTCCTTCTGGAAAAAATGAGCCGCAGCACGGATGGAGGAGTGATCAGCTTTTGGCCAAAAACAGGGTTTGCACGTCCCTCAGGTGGGGTGAGGTACAGGCCACGATAACCCGTTCGTCGGCGTGGATATGGGTATCCCCTACGGCGATTTTCCACTTGCCATCGCGAAATACCCCGCCGATCATGATTTTTCCATAAAAGGCAGGGTCGAGTTTGGAGAGGGGTTTGCGGGTAATGGGGGAGCCGGGGGCGGCCACCAGCTCCACCACCTCCGCATCGAATCCGTGCAGATGAGCCACGGAAAGCAGTTCACCGCGGCGAATGAATTTCAGGATTTCGTTTCCGGCCAGGACCTTTTTGTTCAGGGCCAAATCCAGTCCGGTGGTTGTCGCCAGAACCAGATACTCCTCCTTGCCGACCAGCGCAATGGTTTTTCCGCGGATGCTCCCCGGTTTTTTATCCTTTGAATCCATGAGATGCTTGGCCAGCAGACAGCTCATGATGTTGGTTTCATTGTCTTCCGTCGCCGTGATGAAGGTGTCCATATCCAACAGGCCCGCCGATTCCATAACTTCCACATCGGAGCCGTCTCCGTGAAGGACTTCCACACTTTTCAAGGCAAAGGCCAGTTCCTCGGCCCGGTTTTTATCCTTTTCAATCAACTTGACACCGACCGTATTTTGTAGCAACTCTGCCACCCGGCTGCCCACCAGGCCGCCCCCCAAGATCATCACCCGTTGGCGGTGG
>CAZWGD010000065.1:5653-6275 GCA_964633235.1 uncultured Desulfobacteraceae bacterium
GTGGTCCTGTTTAACTCCCGTCATCTGCATCATTTTTTGCAGATCCTGACTCCCGGCCATCACGAATATCTGATCCTGAGGCAGGATGACATGATCCCCGCTGGGGATTATGGTGGTGATTCCCCTGGCGCTGGCCACGATGCGGAAGGGAAAATCGCTATAAATTTTCGTGATCTCTTTCAAATTCTTGAAGGCCAGCGGTGAGGTTTCATGAATGCGGGCGGCCATGACCTGAATTTGGCCATCGGCGATGTCCAATATTTCGTTTCCCGCCCGGAGCTTGATCAGCCTTACGATTTCCTGGGAGATCAGCTCTTCCGGATTGATAAACAGATCTACCTTCAGATCCCCGGCGCCTAGAATTGAATTGCCGTTCCCGAACTCGCGGGAGCGCACCCGGGCAATTTTGCGTTGAATCCCAAAACGATCCGCGATCATCGAACACAACATATTCACGGCGTCATTATTGGTAACCGCAATCAGACAGTTCATCGACTCCGCATGGGCCTCTTTCCAGCACTCAAGGCTCATGGCATTGCCCTGGATCAAGCGGGCGTCAATATCCTCGTCCGCCATGCGGATCATGTCCCCCTTGTTTTCGATGGCCGTCACGGGATATCCC
>CAZWGD010000065.1:6303-8868 GCA_964633235.1 uncultured Desulfobacteraceae bacterium
GCTTGGCCAGATAAAACCCCACACCGCCAAGCCCTAACAGCAAGATATTTTCAGAGTGTAAGGCTTTTTTTCGGAACATCACACCAAATCGCCTCTCCTGGTTCGATGTAGATTCAGTTAAGTTGGCAACCTTAGAATAAAACTGTAGATTAAACTGTGGACAAAACGATTCGTCAAAAGTGCTACACCATTTCCCATCAAAAAACAAGACCGGTACCTGCATCATCCAGGACAGCCGTATTGGGAACTAATGGCGTATCGCTACGGTGCGTTGGTAACGGCTTAAAATCCAAATGCGGTTGCCATGCTGCATAACCGGTTGACTCTGCGGCCATGCATATCATACCATGGTAACGCTTTCATTTTTACCGACCTTGGTCATGGCAATGGTGGACGGGCCGTACACGGGATTTCGTTGATGACATCCGCTTTCTGCCTGTGACGATGACCACCGCGGTTTGTATAGGCATCAACATCAAGGTAAAGGATGAACACCGGTTGAACCGCTCCCGTCCAGATGAAAGAACCCGCTGGTGGGTGATTACGGCGGCCTTACTGGCCCTTTTTCTGGGGGCCCTGGATTCCCTGATCATGTCGGCGGCCATGCCCACCATCGTGGCGGATCTGGGGGGGCTGCACATGTACAGTTGGGTGTATACGGCCTATTTTCTCTGCCGCGTTCTGGCCATACCCATTTTCGGTAAACTGGCCGATCTCTTTAAGGTCAAGGTGCTGTTTATCTTCTCCATTGGTGTGTTTCTGGTCTCCTCCATCGTAGCCGGCTTGTCCACCAATATGATCACATTGATCCTTGTGCGGGTGTTCCAGGGGGCGGCAGCCGGCGGCAATTTCGCCCTGGTGTATGTAGTGCTTTCCGACCTGGCTCCGCCGGGAAAGCGGGGTAAGACCCTCTCGTTGGCCAGTTTCACCTGGGGTCTGGCCTCGATCCTGGGGCCCACCATGGGCGGTGCCATTGTGACCTATTTTTCATGGCGCTGGATTTTTTTTATCAACATCCCGGTCAGCCTTTTTTCGTTGTTGCTGATCGCCAACTACCTGGTTGAAATCCGTCCCAAAAAGAAACAGGTTCATCTCGACCTGGCCGGGGTAGCCACCTTTTCAACCACCATCGTAACCTTATTGACGCTGTTGATGCTGGGCGGCCGTGATTTCGGCTGGCTGTCCCCGGTATCGATCAGCCTCATGGGTATTGCCGTGGCGGCCGGTTTTGGATTTTATTTTTCTGAAAAGCGGGCAAAAGAACCCATTCTAGCCCTGACATTTTTCAAGATACGGGGCTTTTGCATGGGCAACCTTTCCGTCTTCCTGTGCAGTTCCGGCATTTTCTGCCTTTTTGCCTATGCCCCCCTGTTTATCCAGGGCGCCCTCGGGATGCCGCCCATGCAGGTGGGGATGGCCATGCTGTCCCTTAGCCTGGGATGGTCCCTGGGTTCCTTATTCATGGGGCAGGTGTTGCATCTGTTTGCCAGGAAGACGGCGGCCGTCATGGGTGCCGTGATTTTTGCCTCGGGCTGTGGATTGACCCTGGGCTTTGATTACCGGACCACCATGACCGTCTGTTTTTGGGTATTTCAAATGATCGGGATCGGCATGGGATTCGTCTCTATGTCCACTCTGCTGGTGGTGCAGGGCGCTCTGGATGAAGCCGACATGGGAGTGGCCACATCCTCCAACCAATTCGCCCGCTCATTGGGCGGCACAGTAGGCGTCGGTGTCGGGGGCGGGCTGGTGATGGCCAGAATACAAACCGGTGTAGATAACTTGAGCCTGTCAGGAGGCCTCGATATGCTGTCTCCGGAGATCCTATCCCTGCTGCATGAAGATATCGAACGATTGTTCCTGCCGGAATTCCAATCGCGGATGCTGCCCGAAGCTCAAGCAGTCCTCCAGAAATCGGTGGGTGACAGTGTGCAACTCATATTCCTCATCGCCTTTTTAATCGCCCTGCTCTGCCTGGCCTCCTGTCTAGGCCTGCCGGGTGGTTTTCGCCGTCAAGGTTGGAAATAAACTTGAAAAAATGTTATACTCCAAAGGTTAAGTATTCAGGCAAACGATCATGATGTTATCGCTAACGGGATAACCACAACCTATGATCCCTTCAAAGGCCAACTTCATCCGCTTGGAGCTTTCAACTGTCTGCCAGCTAAAGTGCCCGGTGTGCGCCAACATCCAGGAGACGTTTAAAGAAACGCTCGGGTCAGGCTTTTTGAGTTTCGACCATTTCCGCAAATTAATCACGACCAACCCGGAGATCGGGCACATCGAGCTGTCCAATTACGGGGAGGTTTTTCTGAATCCGTACATTGACGATATCCTCAAGTATGCCTTTCAGCGAGATGTGCGTTTGTATGTCATCAATGGGTCCAATTTTAACTCAATACGCAGGGAAACGCTAGAGAACATTGTCAGGTACAGGCTAAGACAGCTGGTGATATCCATCGACGGTGCCGACCAGGAAACCTATTCTGCCTATCGCATCAACGGATCCTTCCAAAAGGTGATTCAAAATATCGAAACCCTCAACGCCTTCAAGCAAAAACATCG
>CAZWGD010000066.1:0-8812 GCA_964633235.1 uncultured Desulfobacteraceae bacterium
AGATGCAGGTTCAAAAAAACCTCCAACAGGGCAGAAAACAGTAGACGCGCAAAATAACCATTTGATAACCGGGATAAGGGAGTAATCAAAGATGAAAAAAATATGGATCACCTCTCTGGCCCATGACCAGGAACGGGTCCAGAAGATCATGGCCTTGTTAAAGACATACGCCGTGGATGCCGACGGACATTTCTGGGAGGATGATTTGCAGAAGATGGCCTGGATGGGGCCCCGGGAGCACCTTTCCGATCAGGACACCGCGGCTTGGGTGATTCTGTGGGACGCTGAAGCCATGGCCACGGAATCGATCCGTTTCGGGTTGGCCATGCTGGCGCTGTCCGTGCAGAGTATCAGAGGGCACGGGTATCCCATCTTGCTGGTTCACGCTGATCAGACTCTCTTGCCGGGGGAGTTGCCCACCCCGCTGCAAGGGACGGAGGTGATGTCGGAAACCAACCCTGCTTTTGGGGCGCGCATTGTGGCCTTAGCCAATATGCCGCTTAAAAAGCTTGCCGCGGAGTACCGCCTGGACGTGTATGCCCTGCCTCAGCTGGGGATATGGTTTGAAATCGGGCCTGTGGACACCGAATGGAAGGGCGCCATGTTCGGGGTGGCCGGGGATGAAATCAATGCCCACGGCGTGGGGCCGGCGGGGAAGCTTCCCCAGAAAGCCGTGCTGGAATATCCCATGCAGGGCTTGGAGCTCAGCCTTGCAGATACCCAATACATGGCCTGGGCCGTTCAGAACCGGCTGGACGATGCGACCTCTTACTATGTCAAGGTGAACGGCCAGCCGGATGCCATCGTTCTTGGTCCTCTGGCCGAGGGCGATGACGCGGAAGCCTATGTGTTGAGGCTTAAGTAAGCTACCTTCGGCTAAAGCCGAAGGTTTGGGGTTCAAGGGTTCAAGTGAAGGGATATCTCGAGGTTTTCACTGAACCCCTCGACCATTCAAATCCTTGAGCTCAATACACCATACTCAATACTCAAAACGCATAAATTAGCTGTTTACGATTCGCTTTCTTTTTGAGGATGTGGTAATAGCAAGGGCTCGAGGGGGTCCATTGTGGGTTTAAGTGTCCGAGTGCTAGGATCAATGCTTTCATCCGTATTCGCAAGGCGGTGTTTAGGTGTGGTGAGCGCCCTTGTATTCGGGTCGGTTGTCTATCTTTTTGAGGCCGATTGTTCCGGTGTTGAAGTTGCCACACTTGATGGAACGACGGTTTCAGGATCGCAGGGAGAAAGAGACCCCCGGCCGATCCCCGGAGTGGAAGGCCTGGAAACCCACATCGATGCGGATAAGCTGGCCATTATTGAGCTGATCGAAGATCGCCTGTCGGCGGCGTTTACCATCCGTACCGAGGAGGATACCCCCTGCTTCGGCACCCTGGACCTGATATATCCCCGCTGGCACAAGGGGAAACCGGTCAAGGCCAGACGGCAATGGACCTTTCATGACTATAAGACCTATCGGGCCGCATACCATGTCTTTTCCGTTTTTTTGAGCCAACCCGATCAGGCTACGGTCGTGGGAGAGGTTAGAATCAAGCAGTCCCGGTGGTTTACGTTTTTCATCTTTCCGCCGGAACTGATACGCGAGACCTTCAAGTACAAATTCCGCACCCTGTGCCGCCGCAAGCTGGATGGCGACTGGGAAATCCTGAAAGAGGTCCGTGAATAATTTGAACGAGGATTAAGCTTATGGCCAAAGAATTTCGTGAAGTCATGTGGTCCGAGGGCATGTTTCTGCTACCGCACCACTTTCAGTTTACCGGCCGCAACCTGGACACAAAACTGCGCTCGGCCACGGAGCATCTCTCACCGTGCAACTGGGGGTTCAAGCATCTGGAAATCGATGCGGCGTCTATTAAGAACTACCAGTTCACCGTGCGCAACTGCCAGGTCGTGCTTGAAGACGGCGCCCAGTTGAGCATGCCGGGAAACATGGACCTGGATTCCCGATCGTTCAAGGAGGGGGTGGCCGGCACTGCGGAATATCTTGATGTCTTCATCGGTATTCCCGGATGGCGGCCGGATACCCCCAACACCCTCATGGAGGCTTCCGAGGAGGAGATGACCACCCGCCGGTTTCGGGCCGATGAAACCGAAATCGTCGATGAAAACCTGGGAGAAAACCCCCGCGCCATCCAGATCAAGCGCTTCAAGGGGCGCCTTTTTTGGGGCACGGAGGATATGACCGGATATGAGAAAATCCAGGTGGCGCGGATCAAGATGTCTCCATCCGGTGAAACCGTCATGCTGGACCCGGAGTTCATGCCGCCGGTGGTGGACATCCGGGCCTGGCCGCCGCTGCTGGCCGTGTGCGAGGATATCAACAACGGGTTGGCCATGGCCAACGCGGCCCTGGTCCGGGATTTCAGTGATCGCGAGCTCTCGGAGCTTCTGGGTGTGCCGCGGGGACTGGAGGCCGTCATTAAGATGCTGGCCACCAACGGCCATGTGGCCGGACTGGGACAGTTGTGCAGAACCCCCAATTTGCACCCCTATCTGATCTACCTGGAGCTGCTGAAGCTGGCGGCCACCCTGGAGCTTTTTAAGTCCAAGCGGGCGGCCCCCTCCTTCCCGGATTACCGCCATGACAAGCTGGGAAATTGCTTTCTGGCGATCAAGGATATCATTGACGGCCTGCTGGACCGCATCGGCACAAGTACCTTTTTCCAGAAGACCTTTCAGTTCCGCAATGAGCGCCTGGAGATCGACCTGCAGCAGGAATGGCTGTCCGGAAACCGGCTCTTTTATATCGGTATCAGCGGGGAAGAGAGTGTCTCCCGCCTGGATCGCAACGTCGGGCGGCTGAAGCTCTGTTCCCCAAAAGATATCGAAACGGTGACCCATAAACGGCTGCAGGGTGTGGGGCTGCGGCGCTTGCGCCGGGTGCCGGCCACCTTGCCCGAACGCCCGGGCACCTTCTATTTCCAGATAGACATGGAGGGCACCTTCTGGAGGAATATCGTGGAAGACCGCGTTATCGCCGTTTCGGGCAACCGGGATATGAATTATAAATTCAACCTATTCGTCGTTTAGGATCATGAAACTTTACGAAATTACCAGAGACCTGTTTACCTATCTAGCGGCCTTCCGCTGGAAGGTGGAAGCCGGGGTGCGGCCCACCCTGGAGGAAATCCAAAAGGACCTTCTGGACCTTTTCCAGGAACAGGAGGCCCTTGTACGCGCCAATCCCACGCTGAGCGCCGGGTATGAGCAGGTGCGATACGCCCTGGTGGTTTTCGCGGATGAAGTCATCCTTTCCTCGGAGCTTGATAATGCTCTGGATTGGGATGCCATGCTGCTTGAGCAGCGCTTTTTCAGGACCCAGGTGGGTGGAGACCGGTTTTTCAGGCCCATTGAGGATCATGAGATCACCGACCCCCAAGTGGCATTGATTTATCACACCTGTATCGTCATGGGCTTCAAGGGAAGATACGACCGGGATGATGAAGATCTGGCCTACTTTAAAAAGCAGCTTCAGGAGATTCTGGCGCCACCTTCCGATGATGCCCAGGGCCTGTTGTGTCCCGAAGCTTACGCCGTGAGAACCATAAAGCAGTCCCGTTCGCTCCCCGCCATTTGGAAATGGCAATACCTTATCGTAGGCCTGCTCATTATCCTGGCCGGCTATATTTTTCTGGACCGCGTGGTAATTTGGCGCTATCTCACCTCTCCGTTGAAGCAGATCAGCAGCCTGGCGACCCAGACCGCGTCCATCGAGACACGCTCCCCCACGGCCTCTTCAGCCCTGTCGATCCAGCTGGCAAACATCCGCACTTCCGGGTCCGGCCCGACCCCCATCCGGACGGGCGGGAAGGATTTGCATCAGTCCTTAAAGACCGCCTACACCATTCAGGTCATGGTGCACTCAGACCCTGAAAAGGCCCAGTCCCTGACCCAGGAGCTGAATGCGCTTGGGTATGAGGCTTACTGGCGGGAGGATAGGGGGGAGAACGGCAAACCCGCCTACCCGGTGTTGGTGGGCCATTTTGAAACGGAGCAAATGGACAGCGCTGTACAAACGGCCGCCGTGCTTAGGAAAAAGGAAAAAATGCAGGCCTTTATCACCCCCTGGATAGCGCCGCAGGAAGCCCGGGTACCGTCCCAGTAATGCATCGGCCTGCATCACCGGTAACCTTAATAAAATAGGATAAAATGGTAAAGATACCCAAAGCACCTAAAATTCCCAAGGCCCCCAAAGTTCCCAAAGCTCCCAAGGCCCCCCAGGGACTGCCGCTCAGCGTCCCCAAAACAGGCGTCAAGGCCAAACCGCTGTTAAAGGTTTTCAAACCCCTGCTGCTGCTACCCCTTTTAGCCCTTGTAGCCGTGGCCGTCTACTATTTTGTGCCCCGCACGGTAACCCTGCGGGGCTATAACCTGGCCCTCAACTATTACTGCCTCGTACTCATCGCCGTGATTGCAGGCGTCGTGGTTCTGTACGTTCTGGCAAGACTCATGCGGTATATCATCGGGTGGCGCCGGATGAAGAAGCAGGAGGCCTTGCTGGGAAAAGCGGAGGTGATGCGCATTCGGGAGACCTATGCCCAGAGATGGGCGCATGTGGAAGCCCTGCTCAAGTCGGCGCACATGGACCGCTACGCGCTTCCCTGGTATTTCATCGTGGGGGAAAGCACCGGCGGCGCCAGGGACCTGCTGGAGGATTTTGACCTCACCTTCCCCAAGCTTGAAGAGATCCGCCCCCTGATCTCGGGGGAAAACATCATTGATAACTGGCTTTTTACCAATGAAGCCGTTTTCATCGATACCACCGGCCGGAGTGCCGGTGACGTTACCGAGGAGTCCGAAAAGATGGAGTGGGAAGCGTTTTTGTCGCTGCTTGCCGAAAACCGGCGACGCTGCCCCATTAACGGTATTTTGCTGGCGGTCTCCGCCGCGGACCTGGCCACGGATTCCCGGGAAATCAGAAGGGCCAAAGCCAAGCAGATCCTGGAAAAGCTGCGCTATATTCAGGAGATTTTAAACGTCCGAGTCCCCCTTTATCTGGTCATCACCCAAATGGAGAGTATCTTCGGGTTTAGCGATTTTTTCAACGATCTGGATTTGGAAGCCAGGGAACAAATCTTCGGCTGGTCCAATCCCAACCCACCGGGCACCGAATTTCACGCCTATGAATTTTCCCAGGCCTTCAAGCGGCTGGTGCAAAAGATAGCGGAGCGGCAGAATGACGGCCCGTGGGCCGACAGCACCCATGGCACTGCGCTTCGCGCCGGCTTATTTCCCGCGGAATTTTCCGAAATAGGGACCCTGATCAATGACTATATCGAGGTGTTGTTTGTCAAAAACAGATTCGCCGAGCCGGCCCTGTTCAGGGGGTTTTACTTTGCCGGGGGAAAAAGAGTTGCCTCGATCAACACGCTTCACCACAAGAAATACCTCTCCGGACCGGTGCTTGAATCCGTGTCCCGGTCGTTGAAGGCGGATGCGGAGAGGACCGACCTGTTCGTCAAGGATCTTTTCCTGAAAAAGATATTTCTGGAGCCGGGTCTGGTAACCCGTCCGAAATCCATTCTTGGCAAAAACTTGCGGATAAAGGGCTTGGCCGCCGTCCTGGCCGTGCTTGTGTTGGTTTTGGGCGGCGTCTACCTTTACGGTTTTTCAAAACGGTCGGCCGGAGAGTTGCGGGAAATGGAGGCTGATATCCAGGAGGCCCGGGCGGTGCTGGAAAACCCGCTTTTGAATAAGGATATGCTGCCCCTCTGCATTCGCCTTTCCAACCATAAAAGCCGCCTCGAGGAAAAAGGAATTCTGGCGCGGATATTGGGGTTGGGACGTTCGGATGAGCTTAAAAGCGATATCGGTGCCATTCACCACGGCGTATTTCAGGAAACAACGCTGGCCGCCATCGTCGCCAGGGTCGAGGAAAAGCTGGCCGCATGGCAGGGGGTTCGCTCCAGGGGGGAACCCAAGTTCAATGTTTTCGCGTCAGCGCTGGAAGCCTATATCAAATGGAACAACCCCACTTGGGGCATGAACCTGAATATCGATATCGTGCCATTCCTGGATTTTCTCCAACTATCCCAGAACAATAAATATCGCTATGTGGAGCAGTTCAAGATTTTCATGGAGGAGGGGGGGCGCAGCAAAAAAATCGTCAGCGCCTCCGCCGAGGAACTTATCCGTGACGCCCTGAAAAGGTGCCGGACCTATTTGCGGCCCACCTTGTCAAATCCTGATGTGAATGAAGGCTGGGAGCTGTCCGATACCCAGTGGTGGCTGGAGATGGCCCATGTACTTCAGCGCTTTCACGGCAACTACAACCGCCTCCTGGGGATTTCCATACCGGATGAGAAAGCCTCCAAATCCGGGATGATGGCCCTGTACGGAGAGTTTCAAATCTATTTGAACCGCTTGCTGATCCACCAGAAAACCCTGGCGGAACTGATCCAAATCGGCCGGTACAACGCCGTGGAGTGGATCGATATCGATGACTTCTATAAACGCCTGCTTGCGGCCGCCAAGGGGAGATCGGCTTTGGAGTCGGCCCTGGAGCAGGACTGGACTGATACCGCCGGTGACTACAAGGAGCGGGTGACCCTGCCCATTGGAGACAAGGCCTACATCGTCAATATGATGATCGACGCTCCCTCCCAGAGCTGGCTGGTGGACGTGCTGATTCCGGTTTTCGGGGTCGACTTCTTCGGCCTGGCCCCCGATTTTGGAATCGGAAATACCATTTTTTCCATACTTTCCGGCATGGGGGTCTACAATAGCGCCATTGAACGCTTCGCCACCGATTTTGAACCCTGGATGAATGTTCAGCCGCGCAAGGTCGTTTCCATGGAAGGCTATGAAACCTTGCTGAGCACCACCCGGTTTGATCGATATCGCAAGGATATCCAGGGGCGGAACGAGTCTCTGCAAAAAAAAATTGAACCCCCGGCCCCGGATGAAACCGGAGCGGCCGCTGTGGCACTCGCCAAAGATTCGGAAGAAGAAACACAAAAAGAGGAACGCAAAAAGAGTGTCGTGGCCTTCTGGAAAGCCCCCACATTCGCCGAGCGGGTTGATCAATGGCTGGGGGTTTTTGACAGGCGCCGGATGTATGCCGAGAGCCTCTACCTGCGCGAGACCCTGAACCGGGCCGATTTTCAGCAAGGCATTCTAGAAAAGACCAATTGGCACGATATCAAATACATGCCCATCTTTTACAATGGGGAGGGTATGGCCTGGGCCGGTGCCATCGATGACTTTCTGGCACAGTGGATCCGCTATCTTCCACGCGCCCTGTACGCCCTGGCAGGCGATGACCCGGAAGTAAAGCATTATCCGGAACTGATGGGGTTTGAGAACGTGCTGAAAACGGTCATGACCCTCCAAGAGCAGGACATGCCGGATATTCGCGCGGGCGCGGTGAATTTTACCGAGTGCGTCCAGGCCCTGGATATGGATGCTCTGAAAGCCTGGCAGATGCTCCTGCATTCACCGGTCTCGTCCAACGATGCCAACCAGGTCATCACCTGGGACAAGCTGCAGGCCTTCGACCACTTCACGCGTTCCTTTGAAATCGAGAGGGGAACGGTGGTCCAGGGATTGACCCTCCAGCTGAAGCAGATCCAGCGCCATGTGATGGAGGTCTTCAAACAGGAAATAGAAGGGCTATACGACGCGGAACGGGATCGCTTCATGGATAAATACAGCCGGCTGGAGCTTTCCAACCATTTTCCGTTTAGGGTGGACGGTCCGGAGATCAAGGTCCATGTTCTTGAGACCTATTTCCATGAACTGGGGCTGTTAAAAAAGCGTTTCGGGATCGATGCGCTTTTTGCGGAGAAACCCGAGGATGCGGAATCAGATGCCGAACCTATGGCCCCCAAAGCCCGCAAATTCATAACCCGGATCATGGGGGAGAAGTGGCGCGCCCTGTATACGGACCTGGCCGCCCTGGAAACCTTCCTTTTCAAAGATGATAAATTGCAGCACCACAAGATCAGGGCCGCCATCGTTCCCGGGACCGTCGGAAAACATTTCCACTGGATACGCTTGGCCTTCGGCAATGGGGTTGTCAAGGATTTGAATGTTTACGGCGAGCCCAAAACCGAAATGATCCTGGTGCCGGAAGACGGCTCAATAACCCTGCACGGGCTGGATGCCGCCAGAAACCCTCTGGCCCGGTCCAAGGCCACCAGTGGTGATTTCTCCCTGTTGCAGTTTATTTATCTTTACGGCAAGCCCAAGGCGGGAGATAGAAAAACCTGGTTCGTGGAATACGAACTTCCCATGGGGATAAATCCGGCCATTTCCGCCAAGGCCACGTTCAAATTCGACTTTGAAACCGAACTGCCATCGCTTCCCGACATCAAGGCCGTTATGTGAAACGGTATCAGAACCACAGACAGGGTTTTGATGGGGGGGCGATGATCATGGAGCCGGGCAGGATAAGCAGCTTCACATGAGACTTTCCATCTTCGTCGATGATGACCTGCTGGGGGTAGGGCTGGTAGGTGTTTTTAAAATCGGCGATGATAATCAGGAACTTGGTGTCTTTCAGCCAGTTGGGATTCAATTCCACCGTACGGACATCCCCACCGTTAAGACTTAGGGCCTGCCTTTCTTCCCAGTTATCCCGCACGGCCGAGTCAAACCAGCGTTCAGGTCCTATGGAGAACACCTCTCTGGGCATGTGATAGCGGGTGATATAAATGATGTCCACGGGAAGCAGCATGCCATCATTGATGTGTTCGTCACAGGAAAAGGTGATGCGTTTGCTTTTAACGGTACGGTACTCTGCTTCCTCTTCAACCATCCATGCGCATCCATGGAGGAAAAGGCCGAGCAAGGCCAG
>CAZWGD010000067.1:0-1609 GCA_964633235.1 uncultured Desulfobacteraceae bacterium
CCGGCTTGATCAGACCATTACCGATGAGGACTTACGAAAAGCCGTTACACTGTGTAATAAAATAAGATTGCGTCTGCAGGCGCTCTATGAGATCCGGCGTCGGTATCCGGAGCTCATCCGTGGCAGCGCCGTGCAGGCTGTTTTAAAAGCCGCCATGCTCATGGACCGGAATAGGGTGAGCGGAGCCCTGGACAACCTCATTCAGGATCTGGAAAACCGGAAGCCCCCAGCCGCCCTTTGCACCAAAAGGCTGATGGCGACCGGCGGGTTGTGCAGCATGCCGGATATATACGATATTCTGGAGGATACTGGGGCACAGGTGGTCTGGGACGATTTTTGCACGGGATCACGCTATTTTAGCGGCCAAATTGATATGAAAGCGGATGTTATGGCCGGCCTGGCCCGGAGGTATCTGGAACGTATAGTTTGCCCGGCCAAGCACGCCGGGCTCTACCGCAGGGGTGAACATATCCTCGAAATCGTCCGACAAAGCAGGGTGCAGGGGGTGATTTTTCTGTATTTAAAATTCTGTGACCCCCACGCTTTCGACTATCCTTTCATCAAGGAGATGTTGGACAGGGAGGGCATACCCACTATGCTTCTGGAGGTCGAAGACCGGCTGCCGTCTCCGGAGCAGCTGAAAACCCGCTGCGAGGCCTTTGTTGAAATGCTCTAGCCCATACGCTTTTTCACCGGAGGAGCGCAGGGCGCCATGCGTTTCGGAACAGGCACTGGTGGGTACAAAAGGGGAGAAATGAGCGGTACACACGGGGAAGTCCGGAAAATAAAGGCGGTCAAACGCATGAAAGCGATCATGACCGATTACTATATCGAGGCCAAAACGGCCGGTCAGACAGGCAAAAAAGTGGCCTGGATCACCAGCGGGGGGCCGGTGGAACCGCTGATTACCATGGACGTTATCCCGGTTTATCCTGAAAATCACGGGGCCATGATCGGGGCCTCCAAGATGGGTGCCGATCTTTGTGAAAAATCGGAAGCCATGGGATATTCGCGCGATCTATGCTCCTATGCGCGCGCCGATATCGCCTGCGCTCCGATCAATGGCGGCCCCATCGGCGGTCTGCCCAGGCCGGATATGCTGATTTGCTGTAATAACATCTGCGGTACCGTGCTGAAATGGTGGGAGGTCCAGGCACGCCTTTTCCGGGTTCCGCTGTTTATCTTTGATACGCCCGTCTGCCACACGGAGTTTTCCCACCAGGCCCGGGAATACGTTCGTCGGCAAGTCCGGGAATATATCGAGTTCCTTGAGAAGGTCTGCCGGCAAAAATTTGACTATACCCGGGCGGTCGAAGTGGGAAACCTGTCTTTGCAGGGGCAGCGGTTGTGGCAGGCCGTTTTGGACACCGCGACCCACAAACCGGCGCCCATGAGTGCGTTTGACGCCTTTTTTCATCTGGCCCTGATCGTTACCCTGAGGGGAACACAGGTGGCAGTGGATTATTACACGGATCTGCTGGCGGAGATGAAAACCAGGGTATCACAGGGGATCAGCGCGGTACCCAATGAGAGGTACCGGCTGCTGTGGGACAACCTGCCGATATGGTTCCGTACGCGCTGGCTGTCGGAAACATTCGCCCGGCATGAG
>CAZWGD010000067.1:1619-4640 GCA_964633235.1 uncultured Desulfobacteraceae bacterium
CTGCCTGGTGGCCGATACCTATACCTCGGCCTGGTGCGGAACCCTGGAATATATCGATGAGGCCGATTTTTTAGGTACCATGGCGGACGGTTATGCCAGAATTTACCTCAACATCGGGGTGGACCTCATGGCCGAGACCGTAATCAAGATGATGGAAAAGTATGACGCGGACGGGATCGTCATGCACTCCAACCGGAGCTGCAAGCCTTACTCCCTGGGGCAGTATGACCTGCAGCGCATTTTACGGGAAAAAAAGGGTTTGCCGGCACTGATGATCGAAGCGGACATGCTGGACCAGCGCAGCTTTGGGGAAACCCAGATCGAAACCAGAATCGAGGCCTTTATGGAGCTTGTCAAAAGCGGGGGCCACCGCAAATGACGGTGAAAGCCTTGCCCAAGATCAGAGCAGTGACATGCTGAAATATTTCGGTTATCTCAGAACCATCCTCGTGGTCTTGGTGCTGATTTACACCTTCCTGCCCTACGACATCCTACCGGACTTTGTCTTTGGCTGGGGCTGGCTGGACGATCTGGTTATCATCTACCTGCTGTGGCGTTTCTTTTTCCAGGGTTTATGGCCCCGGCGGAAACCGCCTCCAACGGCGGGATCCTCCTCCGGACCTTACCACGGGTACCACGATACCGAAAGGGAGCAATCCCACGGGCCTGCTCATGGCGGTCGAACCGCCGGGAAAACCCCCTACGAAGTGCTCAACCTTCCTGCAGAGGCTTCCAGAGATGAGATCAGGGCGGCCTATAAGCGATTGGTGCGCCAGTATCATCCCGACAAGGTGGCCCACCTGGGCGAGGAGTTCAGGGTTCTGGCGGAGAGACGCTTCAAGGAGATCCAGGAGGCTTATCAGACGCTTATGGGTCAAAAGTAGCCAGGATCAATTTGACTGAAAAGGTAAGAGCGGCCCTTTTTGATATGGACGGATATTACCTATGAAAAGAGTCGGAGCCCATGTCAGTATCGCGGGGGGTGTGGAAAACGCCCCTCTGAATGCCGGCAAGATCGGGGCCAGGGCATTTGCCCTATTCACCAAGAACCAGCGCCAATGGAAAGCCAAGCCCCTGAGCCGAGAATCCCTGCGTCTCTTTCGCATCAACTGCGAGAAGAACGGGTACGGCCCCGAGCACATTCTGCCCCACGATTCCTACCTGATCAACCTGGGGCATCCGCAGGGAGCGGGGCTTGAAAAATCCCGTACGGCCTTTCTGGACGAGTGCCGGCGTTGCGAGCAGTTGGGGCTGAAATATCTGAACTTTCATCCCGGCAGCCACCTGAAACAGATTTCAGAAGATGCCTGTCTCGCCCGCATTGCCGAATCCATTAACCTTGCTCTGGATAAGACCCGTACGGTGACCGCCGTGATCGAAAACACGGCCGGGCAGGGCAGCAACCTGGGCCATCGGTTCGAACACCTGGCCGCCATTATTGACCAAGTCGAGGACAAGGGGCGGGTGGGAGTTTGCCTGGATACCTGCCATACTTACGCCTCCGGATATGACATCAAAACCCGGACCGGCTACCTGGAAACTCTGACACGCTTTGATACCGTGGTAGGGCTCCGCTATCTGAAGGGCATGCACCTCAACGACTCCAAAAAGGACCGCGCCACCCGGGTGGACCGCCACGCCGGTATCGGTCGTGGAACCCTCGGTCTGGAGCCTTTCCGTTTTGTGATGACGGATCCCCGGCTGGACGAAATCCCGTTGATATTGGAAACACCCGATGATACGCTATGGGCACAGGAGATAACGATGCTCTACAGCCTAACATCGACGATGTCATGACTGCCGAATCCAAAACGCACATCGTCAAAAAAGAGGATGCCGTGTTCCGGCTGGACGCCAACGGCCGCTGGCACAACCGGCACGGCCCCTTTAGCCATAAGCGCGTGATTGATTATTTTCACGCCTGCATTAAGAAGGACCGGGCCGGCTTCTATCTTTCCCAGGAAAGAGACGGCATTCTGGAAAAAGTATATTTTCCCTATGAAGAGACAGCCCTTTTTGTCTTCGATGTTATCCCGGGAGAGGAAATCGTGCTGGTGCTGAATACACGCGAACGCTTGGAACTGGATCCGCACCGATTGCTGATCAAGGCGGACAGCCTGTATATGCGCAGGGATGATGATCTGGTGAAGTTTACCGACCGCAGCATGATCAAGATGGCGGAGTTCATCGAGGGCACCGGCCAAGACTATCGCCTGGTGTACAGGGGTCGGCAGTATCCCATCGCATCAATCCCTGATGTGAGTCTATGAACCCAGCAGTTCTCTTTCACCTTTCCCGCGGAGGCGATTAAGCTCGTCCATAACGGTGTCGCCCAAGGGCTCGGGACGGTGGTTTTCCAGCAGACGTAGGACTTCCTCCTGAACAGCCGCGGCCAGGTCCGGACGTCCATCCTGTTCCCACTGCGAGCGTGGCCGGCGGTTCATCAGTCTGGAGGACCAAACCTGCTCCCGGAAATGGCGAAGGGTATGGGGATGGTCCAGGAAGTGGCCGCCGGGGCCTACGGCTTCGATAACCTCGCGCGCCAGGGTTTCCCGGTTGATGGTGATGCCCTGCATGAACTGTTTGACCATAGCGATGATGTCGTTTCCCATAACCATTTGCTGGGGTGAACAGCACATGGCCGAGTCGATGTAGCCCACGTCGTGGATAAGGTTAAGCCCGGCCATGGCCTGGGCCATAACATGGAACATGGATTCGAGGCCGGCCTGGGCATCGACGGTCTTGGAATCGGTGGCCCCCGCCAGTCCCCAGGTGGGCAGTCCCAGGTATTGCGCTACCTGGGCATGGGCGCAGATGCCGGAGGATTTGGCGGGCAGGCCGAAAACAGAAAGGCCGCTGGTCATATCCATGACACCGATACCCGTGGAGAGCATGATGGGGCAGCCCGGCCTGCGCAGCTGCGCAAGCGTCAAACTGAACAGGCTTTCGGTCAGGGCCTGCACCACGGCCTGCAGGGCCTCATGCTCGTCGTCCACGCCGGTGTCCAGAACCGCGACGTTG
>CAZWGD010000067.1:4650-8768 GCA_964633235.1 uncultured Desulfobacteraceae bacterium
GGCGCCGGCCATGGTCATGGGCCCGCTGGCTCCCAGCATAACCGAGGCGGCCGGGATTTGCGGCATCATCAGATCCGCCGCGGCAAACAGCCGGTGAACCACTTCTTGGGGATAAACCATGGGGGCAATGGGTTCGGGATAGGCCATGACAAACGGCCTTTCCTGGAGCCGTTCAAGGCTACCGGTCACGGCCGCCGCCATTTCATATACCAGTTCCACACCCCGGCCGGAGTAGCCGATGAATACAATCGGCTTTGTTGTGTTGGTCACGACCGCCGGGAACTCGTAAAGGTCGCACACCTGTCCCGGTACATCCTGTGAGGATCCAAAAGGCATCACAAAATCAATATTGGCTAGGCTATCGGCGATAAGGGCCCCCCTACGAATATCTTCGAGCTGCGTCGGGTGCACATCCCCATTGAATGCATCCATGGTATTGGGGGCGGCGGTAGCCGTTCCGAAGTAGCTCTTGGCTCCCGTCACCTCCATGGCGCGTTTGCCGGTGCGGTCGAAGATCGTCCACCCCTTGGGGGCCAGGCGCAGGCATTGCCGGACGATGTGCTCGGGCACCTTGACGCGATCCTCTTTAACGACGGCACCGGCCCGGCGCAGCATCCTGCGGGCATCCGCATGCAAAAGCTTGAAGCCCACGGTACGCATAACATCAAAGGCGGCCCACAGGATTTCCCGAATTTGATCTTCGGTCAGCATGCCGAATGTGAAACCGGCCTTTTCCACATAGTTGGTGTTGATCATCGTCTTTTCATCTCCGGTTGGATTTATCTTATTGATATTCGGTCGGTTTTCCTAAAAATGGACCGCAAGACCGTACCTGCCTAATTGAACCGTGTCAACTGATGTTTGCCTAACAGGTCAGGTGAAAGCAAGCGGCGATGGGTCCGCCCTGCTGTCGAAGGGTATTGTACGCATTTGCAGCCTCTCTGGTCGGCATGACCCTGGCCTCGATGCCCATGGCCCCAAGTTCCTGGCAGAGATGCCCCTCGGGTTTCATCAGGCCCGGGTCCCCGGTTCCAATGACCAGGATTTCCGGGGAGGCCGCTACGGTCTCATGTAAATCTGAAATTGAAAGTGTATGGGCAGCCTTCCGCCACCAGGGACAAATAATTTTTTCCAGGGGGAGAATGATCAAGTCTTTGGTGTAGCGTTTCCCGCCAATCACCATATGGCCAAATGCGTAAGCATCAATCATCGTTGTTCAACCCCAATTGATCGTAAACAAATCCGAAAGCCATCCGAAAGTATTTATTTTAGGTGCAAAGCGACGGATTGGTTATTTTTTGGATATCTCTAGGATGGGTAAATATGAATTTTCTTTATTTTCATCGAATTTGTTTACGATCAATTGAGGTTCAGGGCAACGGCGCCGGAAAGCGGATTGCTCCGGCACAGTGTCGAATTGCGCCGGGGCTAGCCGAAGTAGTGCGCTCTGGCAGCCGCACCGATATAATTGAGGATCAACTGCCCCGCCGTTAGCGAGGTTATGCCGTTGAGGTCCCGCTGCGGGGTTATCTCGACGATATCCATTCCCAGCAAGCGGCCTTTCCCGACGAGGCCATGGATCAGCCTGCGCACCTGGTAGAACAGCAAGCCCCCCGGGGCGGGTGCGGCAACCGCCGGCATCACCGACGGATCAAGCCCGTCGGCGTCGATGGTCAGGTAGTAGCGTTCATTATCCGGAATCCGGTCAAGGACAGCATCCATCCCCTTTTGGTGGACCTCATAGGCGGTGATGATTTCCGCACCATAGGCAAGGGCGTCCTTAACTTCCTCCTCCCGGGCGCTGCCCTGACCCCGCATCCCGATTTGAAAGATGCGCTGAACATGGGAGAGCTCGGACGCCCTGCGGATGGGGCTGCTGTATCCCTCCCGCACACCGTTGATCTCTTCGCGCCAATCGATATGCGCATCGATATGAACAAGGGTCAGAGGGCCGTGGTTGTCGAAGGCACGGAACACCGGTACGGGGACCCCGTGATCACCGCCGATAACAACCGGGAAGGCGCCCCGGTCCAGAATCTTCCTCACGGCTTTTTCCGCGAGACGGTAGTGGCCATTGATATCAGCCGGATTTGCAGGTATGTCTCCACAGTCGACGACTCTGAACTTGTGTTTGCCGAACAAAGGTCCTCCCAGGTCAAAATCCCAATGCGCCAAACCGCGGCTGAGGCGGGCAGATTCAAGGCGCACGGCCAAAGGCGCATTCGTCTGATCGTTGGTGACTTCGCTCATGCGATACGGGTCACCGTAAGGGATGCCGAGGATGGCGATATCGGCCTCTAAAGATTCGAGCTCCGTGCACAGGGGAAATCCTAAGAACGTGTTACCTGCTTGGCGGGGTGGATTTGTAAGCAAGATCTGTTTCTCCGTCGCTGAAATTTGGCTGTTGCGTCCTCTCCGGCATCGGTAGGTCGAAGAAAACGGTTTTGGTCCGAATCGTTGGTCTGAGTATAGAATATCTGGGTATTAAATAAAAGAGGGAGTTGCCTAAGGCAACCTATTTTAAAGATTCGGATAGCCATTAGCTAAGGCTACGGGTCCCCTGCCAGCTATCACAAGCTGCGGTTAGCTATCGACCTGAATATTTTCATTAATGGCAAATATCAGGTCTCCGGAGCAGCCCACCGGCCGTTACATGATTATTGGGAATCCCTGGGCGGCAGGGCAGGGCCGGTGCTCAACCGCCCCCATTGAAATGCGCAAATTGCCATACCGGCCACCATTGCCGGGTGTGTTGTCAAAGGCTCAGATCGACCAAATACTGGATCAGTAGGGTATTTATCCTCGGGCCGCTATCCTGTGCACGTATAATGCCGGAATGCGCAAAGCCTTATCCAGCGCAGCCCAGCAGGCAGGCATACGCCGTCCCGTGACGCCTCATATGTTGCCACATTCTTTTGCAACACATTTGCTGGAAAACAGGGTTGATTTGCGGACGATCCAGGATCTATTGGGACATTCAGCCGTAACAACAACACAGATTTACACCCATGTTGCCGATGAGCAGAAAAGGGCCGCCATCGATACGCTATAAGCAACGCGGCCGACTATGTCAAAACTATGTCACAACTGTCAAAAAAAAGGCACATACAATAGGTGTAAGTGCCTGTTTTTATGGTGGAGCTGAGGGGGCTCGAACCCCTGACCTCATGACTGCCAGTCATGCGCTCTCCCAGCTGAGCTACAGCCCCTTTTGAGACTTCTAACTATAACCTAAAATACCTGTCTGTCAATGCAAAATTTCGTTTTCCCCCTAAATTACACGCTGCAGATTGCTCCTATTGCGGGGCCCGGTTTGCATAGATGGGCTTGTCGAGAAATCATTGACAAAACAGGGCGAAAGAAATAGCTTTCTAGGTTTAAAATCGGTAATACAAGCGATTCTTTATAAATCGAGAGGAAGAGTGACATGCTCAGTATCATGCGCAAAAAAGCCGGGTCGTGGATGATCAAGGTGATTCTGGGAATCATCGTGATCGTTTTTGTTTTTTGGGGGGTGGGGAGCTTTCGCGAAAGCCAGGTCGAAAAAATCGCCAGCATCAATGATATCCCCATCTCCTTCGAAGAGTATCGCAAGGCCTACGATTCCCTCATCGATCAATTCCGGCGCAGCTTCGGCAACAATCTGACTGATGAGATGGTGAAATCGTTGCAACTCAGGCGTCGGGCCCTAGATCAGGTCATGGAAAGAAAGCTGTTGTTGTCCGAGGTCTCAAGACTCAACTTCATAGTGACGGATGAAGAGCTGGTGGAAGCCATCCGTGAGTTTCCGGCCTTCCAGCAAGACGGTGTGTTCAATGCCCGGCTGTACAATAATCTTCTCGCCCAAAACCGTCTATCCCCAGAGGAATTTGAACAATCACAGCGCGAGGCCATGTTGATCGAAAAACTGAGGGGGCTTATCTCCGACAGGGTCAAGTTATCCGATCGTGAGATCAGAGAATGGTACGACTGGGAAAATGCCACTGTGAACATCGAATATATGATCATCGATCCGGAGCGTTTTCAAGGGATGGAGACCTCGAACGATGAGATCGCGAACTACTTTGACAAACACAAGGAGTCCTATAAAACCCAGCCGCGCAGAAAGATCGGCTACC
>CAZWGD010000068.1:0-4957 GCA_964633235.1 uncultured Desulfobacteraceae bacterium
CTCCTTTCTGAATTCGGTGGAGAAGCAAAAATATCTGCAGGCTACGGAGGAATTTATCACTTCGATTTGAGATGCATGGACAGGAGATGAACCCGGGAGTGGGTACGGGGACGGCGAAACCCTGAGAGCGGGCAGCCTCCTTCTGGAAAAGCCGCATCATCATGGATCTGGTTCATGGTCAGGGATCATATTCCCTGGATTCCATATGCGGCGCTTATCCAGCCTGGCTTTTAAGGCCGAAATTTCGGCTAGGCAATCTTGGGAAGCCGTGCGGGCAAAGACGGCTTTTTTCAGTTTACCCACAGCGTAGGCGGTGATCGGTCTTGCGGGCAGATCGGCATGGTTTTCGGCCCAGGTTTCCAGCACTGCCTTGCCTCTGACATATTCCCCGTAGCCATCCGGTAGCATAGTGATATGCAGTCCACTACCCATGCGGCCATAAAACCCGGCCCTCAGCTTTTTTGCTTTCAGGCACTTTCGAAAATACGCCACCAGGGCATTCAAGTCACCCGCCTCCATGTTCACCGAGAAATCGAGTCTAGTGATCTCCGGGTCGTTACTGCCGACATGTTCTATGTGCATGAGGCCGGTTTCCACGACGGCATGAAGCATGCTGCGGGGTTTTTCGATCTGTGTTTCTCCGCAAAAAGCCCAGGTCTCTTCAGGATCTCCGCCAAAATGCATAAAAGCAGTCATCAACAACCCTGCCGTTTCTTCCACAGCTTCTTCCCGCCCACCATGTATTTCCACATAGATCAGGGCGGCGGTGCCGGTTTTGACAGCGGGAATGCGCTTCAGCTTGGGGAGGATGTGTTTGCTGGCCTCCAGGACATCCAGAGTGGTCCGGTCCAGATAGACGACGGCCGCGATCCCGGCGCCCTCAACTTCAGGGGGTGAAGCCCCGACGTGATCTGCAAAGGACAGGGCCCGCGCTTCGTCCGCAAATAGAAAAGCAATCCCCCAGGTGCATTCAGGTCTGGGAACAAGCCGCAGGGTCAAAGCGGTAATGACACCGTACATGCCTTCTCCACGCGGATAAACGTCCCAAAGCCGTCTGGGCCGTTCATTGACCAAAACCGTGGGGCCCTCCCTCCGGATGTTCATTCTGGATCCATCGGCCGTCATGACCCGCATGCTATAACAGTATGCTTGCGGATCCCCGTACAAATAGGAGCAAATACCCCTGGCACCGGTGGAAAGAATACCACCCACGGTGGCCGTGGATTCCGAAGGGTCCGGCGGCCACCAAAGCATCCGGGACGTTTCCAGCCGTCTGATCGCTTCCTGTAGCTCTCCCAGCGTGATTCCGGCTTCGACCGTCAGCAGGGCCTGGTCATGTGAGGTTTTGGAAAAGGATAGCACCCGATTCATTTTGGAAAGGTTCATAACATGTCCCGTTAAGGGGACCGCGCTACCGGCCAGACCGGTTTTACCACCCTGGATCGTAATGGGCGCAGATTCCTGTAAAAGCGCTTCCAGGATTGTGGTTATCTCGGCTTCACTCCGGGGAAAGGAGATGCTGTCCGCCTTTCCTCGCATACACGACTGATCCCTTAGGTAATCCTCATACTTGTCATCCAGGGGATATATGTATCCTTTTCGGGCGTTTCTGGTTTGGGCTTCTCTGGTCATTCGGCTGGCAGCCATTTTTTCGATTAAGGATCGTGCCGTGCCTTGATGAGCCTGGCAAGTTCATCAAGCACACCGCGGTAGTCATCCAGGACGGCCACGTCGGCGGCCCTGACGATTGGTGCTCTCTCGTCCCTGTTGACGGCAATGATAAATTTGCTTTTTTGAATGCCGGCATAAAAGGCGGCCGCACCGGAAGCCCCCGCCACGATACATATTTCCGGCTTGGTTATGGCGCCGGATACGCCGATTATCCGCCGCAGGGACGCCCAGGCATTCATGGCCACGGGTCGGCTGACTCCGAAATCGGCTCCGATTCCATGGGCCAGCCGTTTCAGTCTGGTGGTATTGTCCTTGTTCTGCATACCCCTGCCTCCGACCAGCAGGAATTTGGCGGCTTCCAAATCAGTAGAACCGCTCCGGGGAGACCATTGAAAAGCTTTAACGAAGCGGTCCTTTCTCAGGTGGCTCAGATCGTACTCGACAACCTGTAAATTTTTGCCCGGCACCGCCGGCGGGCAACCATAGCCCCCCCTGGCCGGAGAAATGCAGTAAGGCCTTTTTGTGAGCTTGAAGGTTGCCAGTACGTGGTTGGAGTAGACCATTTTTCGAGCTACTAGCTCCCGGCCCTGATACGCTGCCTCCTTTACCTGGACCAGGGATGAACCCCTTTTGCGGAAAGCCCAGCGTACGGCCATTTCAGATCCGGCGTAACCGCAGGGAAATAGATACAGGGAGGGGGAGTTTCCTTTTTCAAGCGTTTGCAGGGCTTCAAGGACATTCTCCGGCTGATAACGGGCCAGGTATACGAGTCTGACGGAGGCGGTCGGTACCAGCCCCAGGAGCTCGCCTTTCCGGTTCCTATCCGCGTAGAAAAGGATGGTCTTGCCCTTATGACCGGCATCGAGATCGTTTGCGGACATAAAGCCGTGCAGTTCCCGGGCCTGGACAGTAACGTCGCTCGTACACCCGTTGAGTATAGCAGTGAAACCCAAGCTTCCGCTTTTACCTTTACAAGGCGATATTGGACGGTTCCGCCGCCGGTGGATTTGCTGTTCATCTCTTTCAATACTGCCCATTTGATCCAGTCTGGGTTCCAAGTACGCTGAGTAGAGCCGGCGGGCCTTATCCTCGGGGCTGTCTTCCTGGATAATGATTCCTGATCGCTGCGGATGGATAACCTCAAGGCACGCCAATTTGATCGTATCTTCCGGTGCTTGGATATCCGGGGCTGATATCACCATAACAGGCCTGCTACCGTGATCCATTCTGTCCTTAAGCGTGGGCACGCGCAGATAGGAGTGGGGGGCGTCTCCCACACCAAGCACGCAGGGTATTCGAACGATCTGCCGCAGTTCTCCATCATCCACCTGACAGGTAACCTTCAGATGGTGCTCATCCGCGGGTTCGACGCTGGAGACTTGAGTGATGCAGGGCCACCCGAGCCTTTCGGCCGCCAGCAGCGGCGATTTCCCGCTGTCGCCAAGGCCGCTTTGCCTGCCCATGAGCAGTACATCCTGCGGTGTATGCTGGCGCACAAACCAGCTCACCATCGCGGCCACCGCCGTGGGCTTGAAGGTTATATCGTCCCGCTGACCGATGCGTACCACGCGTTTAAAACGCAATGCGTTGAGGGTTTTCAAAAAGGGCTCGGCCCCGGACCCGTCTATGGTCAAAGCGGTGAGTTCCACAGGTGCTGACAGGTCTTCTGATGTATCGCGAAGCTTCAAGGCCATTTCCAACGCACTCTCGTCAAAGCAGTTTAAGACCCTTTTGACAAAACCGGTATCTATATGGAAGCGGCCATCGAACACCCAATCTTCAGCGTTGAGCATCTCCAATTCCGGCATTACCTTGAAGCATACCAGGATATTCACCTCTACCCCCTGGATTTATAGTGTCCCGGTGTTCAGTCCTTGAGCGGAAGGATGGTTCCCATATTCATAATGCTGTTTGGATCGAAGGCGCGTTTCAATCTCTTCAAAATGTAATACGATGAGCCGTACTCCTTTGCAACCCAGCGGGCCCTGTGTTTGCCCACCCCGTGGTGGTGGCACATGGAACCGCCGGCCCTGATGGTTTCTTCCACGATGATCCTTTTGATGGGCAGGTGGTACTTGACCAGTTCCTCCTCAGGCCGGCAGTCCACCACGTTGTAGAAGTACACAAAGTAGAGGTTGGTGCCGTTAAGATAACTGTGGGAGGAATGAGCCCCTAAGAGGGTCAAATCGGGAATTTCATCTCTAAGCCTTTGGATACATACTTCATAGATCCGGTTGATAATACTCCAGTTTGCGGAAATTTCGGTGGTATTGCAGATGTTTTTGGTCTCCAGGATCTCGGTTTTTTCCCGGGCAAGATCGGCAGGATCCCAATTGAGATGTTCAAACCAGTGTTGGATCAATTTCGAATCCACCCGCTCACATTCGTCGCAAGCGGCCGCGATCTCTTCAATGGCCGTGGCGGTGGCTTCGGCAATTGGTTTGACGCCTTCAGCCACGAAAATCAGCACGCACTTGCCTTCGGCAAAATGGGAGAAGTGGTAGGCACCGTCTTCCCTGTCGTAAAGGCGCGCCACCGACGGTCTGTAACCGTTGACCAGCACTTCCCGTAGAATTTCAAACCCGGTTCGCATATGGTCCAGGGTATAGCCCAGGAAGTGGTTGTTTTCGGGGAAGTGCTTAAATATTTTTACGGTGATTTCCGTTATATAGCAAAGGGAGCCTTCATTGCCGATGATCACGTGGCGGATGTCGGGACCGGCCGCCCGGCGGGGGACGTTTTTAATGCGCGTGACCCCTCCATCCGGGAATACGGCTTCCAAGCCCACGACCATGTCTTCGATACCGCCGTAAAGGGTTGAAAACTGGCCGATGCTGCGGGTGGCCACAAGTCCGCCCATTTGAGCCAAGGGTTTGGACTGGGGAGAATGTCCGGTGGTATAGCCCTGTTCCCTCAGGCGGTCATCGAGTGTCTGCAGAGAGACCCCACACTGGACCGTGGCCTGCATGTTGGTGGTGTCGATGTCTAGGATGCGGTTCATTCCCGATCCGTCGACCACAATGGAGTTCTCCAGGGCTGTTTCCAATCCGCCTTCGGTTGCCGAATGGCCGGTTCGAGGGACGACATTGATCTTGTTATCATTGGCAAATTTCAACACCTCGATGACTTCCCGGGTGTTGATGACACTGACCACGGCCGCCGGGATGGGCAGCCTGTAAACACCATGATAGGCCTCGAAGCGCCTGAAGCGATCAACACTGCTCTCCCTCAGCACCTGCTCCTCGGTAACGACCCGGTCTTCAGCCACTATTTTTTTTAGTTTGGC
>CAZWGD010000068.1:4967-8766 GCA_964633235.1 uncultured Desulfobacteraceae bacterium
GCTCATGGCCATTTGGGGTTCTCCTTCATGTCAGGATGTTAAAACAGAATACCTGTTTTCCAGGATTATGTCCGTGTAGCGGGTTAGCTGTCGGTATACACCGGCGTTTATTTTCCTGTAGACCACCGTATTGGCGGTAATGGGTTGAAAGGTATCCCTGATTCTGACCATTTTGCGCATGGCTTTTGAAAAGTCATCAAAGGCACCGACAGCCACGGCGGCACAGATGGCTGAACCGAGACTGGCGGCGCCGTTGACCACATTGCGGACGGCGGGGACCGCAAAAACGTCGGCAAAGATCTGCATGAACAGATCACCGTTGGATCCCCCTCCGGAGACAATGATGCGGCTAAGCTCCACACCCAGTTCACTACACATGGCATCCAGATTGTTTTTCATGGTCAGGGCAATGGCTTCCAACAGGGATCGGTACATGTGCGCCCGGGTGTGGCCGCCATGGAAACCGATCATTACCCCTCTTTTATAAGGCTTGTCCGGTGGCGCCAACCACTCCGGAACGGTCGTCAGCCCGTCACTTCCCACGGCGACATCCCGGGCTTCCCGATTGAGAACCTCTTCAGGGGAAACACCCTGCTCTTCAGCCCGTCTGACGATATCCCCGCCGAAGAGTTTCCTGAGCCAACTGACGGTCCACATGCCCTGGCGGATGCCGCCGCTTTCATACAGATAGTGTCCGGGTATGGATGCCAGGTTGGTGAAAAAGGTCTCGGCATCACGGATATGGCGTTCACCGTAAACCATGCCTCCGATATAGGTGCCCAGTGATACCAAGGCGGTTTTGTGGGACCACAGCCCGGCTCCCAGGGCCTCCACGGCTTTGTCGTTTGCGGTAGCCACTACCGGAATTCCCGCCGGGATGGCTGTCTGCTTTGACGCCTTCCGGGTCACACGGCCCAGGATGGATCCCGGCATGACCAGATCAAAGAGCATCTCCCTGGGAACGTTAAAGGTGCTCAATACCGCCCCATCGTCGCTCCATTGCCAGGTGTTTTTGTCTATGGGCCACATGCCCTCATAATTGGCGGCCGTGTCCTTGAACTGGCCCGTCAAGCGATGGGTAATATACCCTGAAGTCGTGGTTACATAGCGAACCTGCGGGTCCAGATGCTCATAGGGGCGCGACAGACGCAGGTCCATCCAGCTTAAAACCGGTGAGGCCAGCCGGCCGTTGGCTTTAAGCAGCGCCCGGCAGCAGCGGATGGTGCAGAGTCCGACGCCGAGAATGGTGCCGGGGGCATGCGGAAAGCGTTGCATGGCCCGACGGCTTGCGGTCGCGATGCTTTCCCAGAGATCATCATCGGGATGCTCGGCGATACCGGGTTCCGGCATGTACATGGGCCGTAAGCTTTCTCTGCCTTGGCAGACGATGCGGCCCTCCAGATCGAAAATGACGACCTTGGAGCTTTGGGTCCCGCCGTCAATACCGATGATGTAATGCTGTTTCATTTGGGGACACTCATATGAGATACTTTCGTCAAGGCGATACCTATCGGACCAGATACCCGCCGTCAACCACCATAATATGACCGTTTACATAGTCCGAGGCCCTGCTGGCCAGGAATACGGTGGCGCCCATCAGGTCCATGGGTTCACCCCAGCGATTGGAAGGGATATGTTCAAGGACTTTGCGGTTGGTTTCCGGGTTGCCGCGGGTTCTTTCGGTTAGCGCCGTGGCATAATAACCCGGTGCGATTCCGTTGACCTGGATGTTGTGTTGCGCCAGCTCATCGCAATAGGCTTTGGTAAAGCCGGCGATGCCGTGCTTTGTGGCCGCGTAGGCCGGAGACCATTGTCCCCCGAGAAACGAGAACAGCGAACAGATATTGATGATTTTACCGCTTTTCCTGGGGATCATGTGTTTCGACGCCTCATAAGCGAGCTCGAAAGCGGCGGTCAGGTTGATGTCCACCATTTTATCCCAGGGGTGCCTGCCGAAGGACTCAACTGCGGACGAAATACAGATGCCGGCGCTGTTGACCAGGATATCCAGGGCCCCGAAGCGGTCAACACACATTTCCACAATTTGTTCAGGGGCGCCCTGAGCGGTAATGTCGATGGCCATGAATGCATATCCCACACCCTGGGCGCGAATCAGGTCCTGGGTGGCGCCGTGGTCGTCCATGATGCTGGGCACCAGCAGGTTGGCCCCCGCCTTGGCCAAAGCCAAGGAAAATGCCTGACCCAGCCCGGTATTGCCGCCGGTGACCACCGCGGTTTTGCCGGTCAACGAGAAAAAATCCATGCTGAAATCCTGAATATCCATGTCCCTGCCATCCTTTCTTGGGGTTGCTTCCGGCAAGTGATCGCCTTTTGGTCTGCGGAGTTATTCTCAAGTTACCCATGTGCGATTCGCCGTTAGGGGATTGACCCAATAATTGTTCCAATATCACATTTCCGGGCGGCGGTTCCATCTCTTTTCACGTTCGTCAAACCACAGTTTCAATTTTTATCCGATTTTATCCGGCAGGTTGCCTTTAGCATGCCAAATTTGCCCAAGAAAGGATCTGTCAACCTAGTTGGCAGCCACTGATATACCTGAATCAAACCACTTGCTTTGTCCCTAATCAGGACCTATGATGGACGGTGTGTTAAGGGTAATCAACCAGGCGGTCCGAGAGTCGCGGTTGTCGATTTTGCGGCCGTATGGGTTAAGCCGTACCCTTTAAATGGAAGCTTGTGTTTGCGTCACCCCTAGGCGATCTGTATCCTGATTATGAAAAATAAACATGCATTGGGGCCGTCCGATAAAACATCCGGCTGCCTGTCCTGCGGCAAACAAGCAGGGCTGGGGAAGCGGCGCTACTGTTCCGTTGCCTGCAGACAGAGGCTGCGTTACCAGTTGAATGTGAGAACCGGACTTCTCAAAGCCCTGAACACCCGCTACGCCACCTTCTATTTCACCGACCACATGCTGATTATGGACGTTCTACCGTATCATGAGTCCAGGATATACAGCTTTCTGTTTCCCAGAGGGCCAAGCAAGACCCCGGCGCAGGATTTCGTACAGATGTCCAACATGCTGGGCAATGCCTGGTGGAATGAAAAAAGACGCACCCGCAAAGCTTACCTGGCATCCAGACATGTGCTGGAAAATGCCCAGCGCAGCAACACCGCTTTGCGAACCGTCCAGCCCATGGAGATTCGCATACCGTCCTTAAAAGGTAATCCTAAATCGCTGTTGTACTTGAAATTGAACCGCTCCGATCTTGATCGGTCTGAACTGAAAAGCGTCATCAAATCCGCGTTCCGGCGCCAGGCCCGGCAACACCATCCCGATACGGGCGGTGACGAGTCGCTTTTCAGAAAGATATACCGGGCCTACGAGGAGCTGGTATCCTGGGCCGACAAACCCACCTTCCGGCGGCGTTCGGGTTTTCCCGACAAGTGGTTCTATAACGGTGAAAATAACCGGTGGGTGCAGCCTGCACCGATAAAATGAGGAGCGGTTGGCAGCCACGGGAACCGATGGATAGGGTAAAAATCATTCCGGTACTTGTAATTTCCGGATTTTATTTTAATATAGGCCTGCATGAATTCGATGCCAGCGCGCCATAACACCGCCCTTGGCCGCAAGATACCGATTCCGGATGGCTATGCTAAAAACGTCATGGAGACTTTCCACGACGCCAACAGCCTTCTACCGACCATACCAATTGGAGAAAGGTGCCGCCGAAATGACAAAAACAGAGGATACCGCACCGGTTAATTTTATCCGGGCCATCATTGCCGAGGACCTGAAAACCAACAAACACCAGGGACGCGTGATCACCCGTTTCCC
>CAZWGD010000069.1:0-8760 GCA_964633235.1 uncultured Desulfobacteraceae bacterium
GCTTAAATCCGGTGGCCTGTTACGCGGATATCTTTGCCCAACCCTATCCGGGAACCGACGGTGCCCTGGTGTGGGGGCTCATCCGCCATCTCATCAGCACAAAAAACATCGATGGCGAAACGGCCTACGCGCACGCCATCGGTTTTGAGAAGATCGTGGCCTATGCCAAAAAATTCACCCCCGGATATGTAGAGCAGCAGACCGGGATCTATCGTCATGTGGTTGAAGATATCGCCCGTCTGATCATTAAGAACCGTCCCCATATCAGTATCTTTCCCGGTGCGGGGCTGGAGCATCATGATAACGGTGTCAACAGTGTGCGGGCCCTGGCCATCCTTTCCTGTTTGATCGGCGCTCTCGGCCTGCCGTGCGGCCTTTGGCGCCCGGAACCGCCCGGCATACGGAAACTGGCCCCTAATTACCAACCGGATGGCCAACCGGCAGTAGACCGGCGGGAACCCATAGGGGCCGATAAATTTCCGGTGCTCTACGACATTCGCGGGGAATGCCACACCATGACGGCCATGGACTATATGCTGGACAGGGGGGCGTATCCTCTAAAGGGGATCATCCTGGCGGCGGCCAACCCCGCCGTTACCAATCCAAACACCGCTAAGGTGGAAAAAGCCCTTGCCGGTCTCGACCTCCTGGTGGTGAACGATTTCTTCATGACGCGAACCGCGGCGCTGGCCGATTACATCCTGCCGGCAACCACATTTCTGGAACGCGAAGAACTGCACTTTTTTCCGACCAAACAGCGCATGAATATCACCTCGAAGGTGGTGCAGATAGAAGGTTTAAAAAGCGAATACCGGCAATGGCGCGATCTGGCGCATCGTCTGGGATTTGGCCAAAGGCTTTTTCCGTGGAAAGATGATGGGGAGGTCAACCGGTGGCTCCTTGAACCCATGGAACTGACCGTCGAGGAGCTTCGCCGATATCCCCAGGGCTATGTTTACGGAACCGTCGACGGCCAACCGCAGCTTATCGACCGACTGCCCACACCTTCGGGGAAGCTGGAGTTTGCCTCCCCTTACCTGAAAAACCTGGGATTGTCCGAAATCCCGGAATACCGGCCGCCTTACCACCTGACCAGGACCGATGGCGACTACCCCTTCATCTTGACCACCGGCGCTCGCAAGTCGTTATTCTACCACTCCCGTCACCAGAACATACCCCGTTTCAGGAATGTCCACCCGGAAGCCGAAATGGAGATTCACCCGGCAGACGCTGCCCATTTGGGTATTGGAAACGGAGAGCTAGTGCGCGTGGTATCGGAGGTAGGGAAACTGCTTATTCGGGCAGCCGTGAAACACCCCGCCGAGCTTCGCCGGGGCGTGGTGGAAATCTACCACGGCTGGGAGGATTGGCGGGCCAACTTTCTAACCCATGACAATATCAATGATCCCATCAGCGGTTTTCCGCTGTTGAAGGGGGTCCCCGTCCGCATCGAGAAGATCCGGGGATCGGCCGCCTGATCCCTTGAGCATGCCCATTGGTTACCCCGGGATGAATTTCAGGGTAGCCGCATTTGAATTTAGAGTCAGCGCCAACGCTTCATTAGGTCCGAATACGGTCACCCTGGGGTGAATTTTCGATTGGCTTGACTCCGAAGCCAATATCTGAGATATGTTGCCTCGCTAAACCCTGACGTTGCATAAACCGTTGAGTTAAAAACGCTTCAGGTCAACAACAGACGTTTTAAGATTAACATCCAAGGAGCCGTAACATGGCACAACAGGCATACTTTCCCAAGTACAACCTGAGCGAGGGGGTGATGTTTCACCGCATGCTGGACACCATGCGAGACGCCTTCGCCGACTTCGGGTTTATTCCCCATGCCACCCCCATGTTGTTGCCGGCCGGGCTGGTGGAATCCCAAACCGGTATTAAACCCTTTAAGGTCCTCGATCCCAGCGGCGGGCTAACCAATATGGTCCTGCGCACCGATCACACCGTAGGACTGCTGGATTTTATTAAAAAAAACCGGAAGCAGCTGGCCTTTCCCTTTAAACGCTACGTAAGCCTGCCGGTTTTTCGTCCGGAATCCGACAGCCAGTGGGTTCAAATACACGCCTGCGACGCGGACGTCATCGGCCGCAACCGGCTGTCGCTGGTCTACGACGCCGAGATCCTCTGCCTGGTGGCCCACACCCTGACCAGGTTGGGACTCCACCCGGCGAAGGGCCCTCTCTTTCGTATACAGATCAATCACCGGCAACTGATCAACGGGTTTCTTGACCGACTGCGCCTTTCCGCCGAACAAATCGACGGGGTGCGCCGGATGTTGGCCCGGGGACCCGAAAACGACTTTAGAGAGCTTATCGGACCGCAAAAGGGGCGCGATCTGGAACGGTTTTTGGCGATTTCTGGAAGCGGTCGGAGGGCGTTGGATCAACTGGAGGCCCTGGCCGCCAATGATGACATGCGTGAGGGAGTCACCGCTCTGCGTACGGCGTTGGCCAACACCCGGAAACTTGGTTTTGATCCGGAACTCCTCCAGATCACCCCCGCGCTTACCCGCCGCATGGCTTATTATACCGGTCTGACCTGCCGGGCCTTGATCATCCTGCCGGACGGCACCCGCGTCCCTATCTGCCGTGGTGGCCGCTATCAGGATCATACCCCCCATGAGGTGTTCTATGGCGTTGGAATGACCCTCAACATGACGCTGCTATTCGATTTAATGCGCAAACATGCCCTGCTCCCAACCCGGGCCGCCACCACCGCCCCGGTAATGGTGAGCGCCGTCGGATCAGTGGAACATGCCATGTTCATTGCCCAAAGGCTGCGCGAGAAGGGGGTTCGTGTGGAACTCCTACTGGAAGACAATATCACCCTGGCGGCCCAGCGGGAATACGCCCGTCGGCGCGGGTTTAAGCTGTTTATTTGGACCGAGGAGAACACCCATCGAAACCTGCAGGCCGATGATCTCATCAAGGTGGATGACTTCCGCATGCCGGGGGAGCGCCCCCAGAGTTGGGTCTGTTGGGGTCTTTTCGATCATGTTAAATTCACGCTCGCTGAAGCTGAATAAAAGGAGTCACGGTTATGCCTGCCATTGTCAAACCGGAAAGACCAGGCGGCTTTTTAGATTTTTTACCCGCCGATTATCTGGCACGGGAACGCATGCTCAATACCATCGCCCAGGTGTTTCGATCCTACGGGTTTGATCCCATTGAAACCCCGCGGATTGAATTTTTGAAAACCCTGGCCGGTGAAGAGAGCGATACCGGAAAAAATATTTTTCACATTAAAAGCACCACCGATAACGAACCCCTGGCTATGCCCTTCGACCATACGGTTCCGTTCGCCCGCCTCCTGGCGGCCAACCCTTTTGATTCCCGCCGGCGCAGCGGGATTCGTCTGCCCTGGAGGCGCATGGCTGTGGGACCCGTATTCCGTGCCGACTCACCCCAGAGCGGACGCTATCGCCAATTTTATCAGTTCGATGCCGATATCGCCGGCACGCATTCCATGCTGGCCGACGCTGAGATTGTCGCCGTCATGTATCAAACCCTGGCCGCCGTCGGGGTCGAACGTTTTATCCTGAAGCTCAACAACCGTAAAATATTGAACGGCCTGGCCCGCATGGCCGATGTCACCGCCCGCGGCGAAATCAGCACCGATGACATCATCAAGGAGATGATGCACATTTTGGATAAGCTTGACAAGATCGGGCTCGAAGCGGTGTTGAACCAGCTTCAGGCGGCACCTGAAAGCGCATGGGATGCCCGTCCCCATCTGTCCGATGCCGCCATAGACCAAATCCGGGCCTACCTGTCGATCAGCGGAGACAACAGCAGCAAACTGGCGGCCTGCGAGGAGGTATTCGCCGGTGTTGACATCGCCCTGGAGGGTGTAACCGAGCTCAAACAGGTCCTGGACTATCTCTCCAGCATGCGTATCCCGGAAGCGGCCGTGGGCATCGACCTATCCATTGCCAGGGGCCTGGATTACTATACCGGACCCGTGGTGGAGACCTTTTTGCATGACGCTCCCCAGTTCGGCAGCGTCCTCTCCGGTGGGCGTTATAACGACCTGGTCAAGCGCTTCACCGGCCAGGAACTGCCGGCCGTGGGCGCCTCCATCGGCGTAGACCGCCTGTTTGCTGCCCTGGATCATCTCAACGCCCTGGACCGCACCCGCCGGACGGTCAGTGAGGTGATGATTCTCAACCTGGTGCCCGAACGCAAACTGGAATACGTGGCCCTGGCAGGCGAACTGCGGTTACTGGGGCTGAATACCGAGGTCTGTTTTTTGGAGGACACCGCTTTCAAGGGCCAATTCGGCTTCGCCCTTAACCGGGGAGTAAAGTACGCCGTGATCTGCGGTGAAAATGAGTTTGAACGCGGTACCGTTCAAATCAAAAACCTCGAGACCCGCCGGCAGACTGAAGTGGATCGGGAAAAAATTGCGGATTATTTTAGCCCTAAGTTTGCCTGAACTAGTGGAGGTTTTTCAGTATCAAATACGGCACCTCCACCCCGACCACGAGGAAGATGATGGCTTTAAAAAAAACTTGACAAGCATTAATTCTTAGTTTACGATTCTAGTTTAAGTATAAAATAAAATTAATTGATCGGTTTCTATGCATCAAATCTTTGCCACATACAGCCTGCTCATACTTATTATCGGCTTCGTAGTCGGCCTATTAATCGACTGCGAAGTAGGGGGCGGGTAGTGGTTTAAAGAAGACAGAAACCAGAAGCAAACCGTTATCCGCGCCAAGTCGGGTAACGGTTTTTTTTTGGCCAATCCAAAGGGAAAAGCTGAAGGGAGAAGCTGGATGAAAAGCAATCGCATTAAAAAGGGTGTCGAACGCGCACCCCACCGGTCGCTTCTGAAGAGCATCGGTTACACGGATGAAGAAATACACAGGCCCCTCGTGGGGGTGGTTAATTCCGCCAATGCCATCATACCCGGTCATGTTCATCTGGACGACATTGTGGCCGCTGTTAAGGCGGGCGTATACATGGCGGGAGCCACCCCGATCGAATTTGGTTCCATAGGGGTCTGTGACGGCATTGCCATGAATCATATCGGCATGAAATATTCCCTGGCCAGCCGGGAGCTTATTGCCGATTCGGTGGAAGTCATGGCCACGGCCCATGCCTTTGACGCCCTGGTAATGGTGCCCAATTGCGATAAAATCGTCCCCGGCATGCTGATGGCGGCCGCCCGTCTGGATGTGCCCACCATCGTGGTCAGCGGTGGCCCCATGCTGGCCGGCCGTCAGCCCAGGAAAATGGGGGACAGAAAAATCGATCTAGTCACGGTTTTCGAAGCTGTGGGCGCCGTGCGTTCCGGGAAAATGACCGAGGCGGATCTGGCCGAAATCGAGAACGAAGCCTGTCCCACGTGCGGTTCCTGTGCGGGTATGTTTACGGCAAATTCGATGAATTGCCTCACCGAAGCTATCGGCATGGGATTATGGGGCAACGGCACCATTCCCGCCGTTGCGTCCGCCCGTATCCGTCTGGCCAAGCAGGCGGGCATGCGGATCGTCTCTCTGCTGGAAAAACAGATCACTCCCGATCGGATTCTGAAACCGGAAGCCTTCTACAATGCCTTGACGGTGGACATGGCCCTGGGATGTTCCACAAACACCGTGCTCCATCTACTGGCCATTGCCAGCGAGGCCGGGGTGAACATCGACCTGGAAAAAATAAACCGGATCAGCCGTAAGACCCCACATCTATGCTCCTTGAGCCCGGGAGGTATCCACCACATGGAAGATCTGAACCGGGCCGGCGGTGTGGGGGCCGTCATGCGGACGCTTTCCGAGGGCGGATTGATACACGGGGGCTGCATGACGGTGACGGGAGAGACCGTCGGCCAAGGTCTGCGCAACCTGAGCGTATTGGATCAGGATATTATTCGGCCGCTGGACAACCCTTACCATGACCAGGGCGGCTTAGCGGCCCTGTTCGGAAATCTGGCACCGGACGGGTGTGTGGTGAAGCAGTCGGCTGTTTGCGACGAAATGCTGCGGCATGCGGGGCCGGCCAGGGTTTTTGACTCCGAAGAGGCTGCCACGCAGGCCATCCTGGATGGAAAGATCAACAGGGGCGACGTTATTATCGTGCGCTATGAAGGGCCCATGGGCGGTCCGGGTATGCGCGAGATGCTGACGCCCACGTCGGCCATCGCCGGTATGCAACTGGATGCCCATGTAGCGCTCATAACGGATGGTCGATTCTCCGGCGGCACCCGCGGGGCCGCCGTCGGCCATGTATCGCCGGAGGCCAGCCAAGGAGGGCCCATTGCCATTGTTGAGGAAGGAGACACCATTCGTATTGATATACCGGGAAAAAAGATAACCCTTGATATACCCGATACGGAAATCGAAACCAGGCGCTCCCGTTGGGCACCGCCGCCGCCGACCATCACCCATGGCTATTTAGCGCGCTATGCCGCCATGGTTTCCTCGGCGGACCGGGGAGCGGTTCTTACTAAAAAATGAATACACATCAATACAAAAAGGAAGGGTAGCCTATGGAACTCACCGGCACACAGATCTTGACCAAGGGACTAAAAGACGAGGGAGTCGATATCATCTTCGGTTTTCCCGGCGGAGCGGTGATCGACATCTATGATGAATTGGTTAAAACCGATATCCGGCATGTTCTCGTCCGCCACGAACAGGGGGCCGTGCATGCCGCCGATGGGTATGCCCGCACCAGCGGAAAGGTGGGCGTATGCCTGGTTACTTCGGGACCCGGGGCCACCAACACGGTCACCGGAATCGCCTCGGCCTATATGGACTCCATTCCGCTGGTGGTCTTGACGGGACAGGTCCCCACCCACCTCATCGGCAACGATGCTTTTCAGGAGGTGGACATCGTGGGAATCACCAGGCCCTGCACCAAGCACAACTACCTGGTTAAGGATGTCAAGGATTTGCCCCGAATCATTAAGGAAGCCTTCTATCTTGCCCGCTCGGGAAGACCCGGTCCCGTACTGATCGATATCCCCAAAGACGTTTCGGCCGGCCGCATCGCCTACCGGGAACCGGCTCCGGTGAGCCTGCCGTCGTATAACCCTACCTATAAACCGAATAAAAAACAGCTCCAAAAGGTCGTAGAGCTGATCAAGGCCTCAAAAAGGCCCATGCTCTTTGCCGGGGGAGGGGTCATTTTATCCAAAGCCTCCCCTGCCCTGACCGAGCTGGCGCGCAAACTGAAAATTCCAGTCACCGCCTCCCTGATGGGCCTCGGCGCCTTTCCGGGAACCGATCCGCTGTGGCTGGGTATGATCGGTATGCATGGCACCTATCGCTCCAATATGTCCACGGGGGCCTGCGATCTTATGATCGCGGTGGGGGTCAGGTTTGATGACCGGGTTACCGGTAAAACAGATACTTTCGCGGCTCAGGCAAAGATCGTCCATATCGATATCGACCCCACCTCCATACGCAAAAACGTACCGGTTTCCATCCCCGTGGTGGGAGATTGCAATCTGGCCTTGACCCAGTTGAACCGTTTGATCGATGAAACGGATATGGGTGATCTGTATGAAACCCGACAGCCCTGGTTAGCACAGATCGAGGGATGGAAAAATACACGGCCGCTGGCTTACGAACAGTCAAAGGTCATCAAACCTCAATTTATCATCGAAAAATTGTATGAAATCACCGAAGGGAAGGCGATTATCACCACCGAGGTGGGTCAGAATCAGATGTGGGCCGCCCAGTACTATCATTTTGACCGGCCGGACCATTTTGTCACCTCCGGAGGACTGGGCACCATGGGGTTCGGCCTGCCGGCCGCTATCGGCGCCCAGTTTGCCCAACCGGATAAGTTGGTGGTCGATGTCGCCGGAGACGGCAGCATTCAGATGAACATACAGGAAATGGCCACCGCCGTTCAATATGGACTGCCCGTAAAGGTCGTGATCTTGAATAATGGCTACCTGGGCATGGTCAGGCAATGGCAGGAGCTCTTTTATGATAAGTGCTACGCCTGCACCCAGATGACGCATGCCCCCGACTTTGTCAAGTTGGCGGAAGCCTATGGCGCCTTGGGTTTGCGGGCGGAACGCCCGGAAGAGGTGGAACACGTACTAAAAAAGGGGTTGTCCTGTGACCAGCCGGTAATCATGGACTTCGCGGTGGAGCCGGAAGAGTGTGTATACCCCATGGTCCCGGCGGGGGCACCCATCACGGAGATGCTGCTTGTGTAAACCCCGGGAGGATTCGGCCGGGAGGGTTCAGATAGGTACCCGTCGAATACATCGGAAAAAAGGTTGTCTATCGATCCGTCCGGCGCCCTGAATTTACGTAACCCATAACCAGAGGATATTCTTATGGCCGAAAAAAAACATATCGTCACCATGCTTGTGGACAACGAACCCGGAGTGCTTTCCAGGGTGGTGGGACTCTTTTCCGGCAGGGGGTATAACATCGAGAGCCTGTGTGTCGCCCCGACCATCAAGCCGGAGATCTCCAGAATAACCATCGTCACCCAGGCCAACGCCCCGGCAATGGAACAGATCGAAAAGCAACTGAACAAGCTGGTCAATGTAATCAAAATGCGGGACTTGACCGGTGACAAATCGGTTCAGCGTGAAATGGCCCTGATCTGTGTAAAGGCACAACCCGAACACCGTGCTGAAATTTTACGGATTGTCGACATCTTCAGATGCAAAATCGTGGATGTGGGGCTGGAGCATTACATTATGGAAGTCACCGGGGATAAGGGAAAATTAAAGGCCCTCATCAATCTGTTGAAACCCATGGGCATAAAAAAGATTGCCCGA
>CAZWGD010000070.1:0-8678 GCA_964633235.1 uncultured Desulfobacteraceae bacterium
GTTAACCGTTTTTTTTTCATGCGGGCAGGGTCAGCAAAAATTCGGAGCCCTTTCCCAGCCCATCGCTGTCCGCCGATACTTTCCATTTGTGAATTCGGGCAATGGTTTTCACCAGGTGAAGCCCCAGGCCGCTGCCCCTGGCGCTCATGTCCTCCGCCCGCCCGATCTGGTAAAACTTCTTAAATATCCGGCGCACCTCCCTTTTGTCGAAACCGATACCATTATCCCGGAACCGGATATAGAGTTTCCTTTTTCCGGTTTCAAAGCTGATATCGACCCTGGGCTGCGGGGATTCATTATAGGTAACGGCGTTGGTTATCAGGTTCATCAACAGCATGTTGAAAAGGGAGGTGCTGACACGGTAAGCCCGGAGCCGTTGGGGCGGTGGATGAATTTCGATATGGCAATTCTGGAACAGGTGGTCGTTATCGTGAAAAAAGTCCTGGATTGTCTCTTCCAGGTCCGCATCTACAAACTCGTCCAGATAGCTTTTGCTCTCAATTTTGGATAGATTCAGTATGCGGTTTATATTGTCGGCCAGTCTGGTCACATCTCCCAGCATGAATCGAATATATTTGATTTGATCGCTGCGGGGCAGTTCGTGTTTTGAAAATGTTTGCAGGAACAGTTTTAAGGAGGTAACCGGGGTTTTTAACTCATGGGTGAAATTATTGATAAAATTGTTCTGGAGACGGTACAGCTGCAGGGTTTTTTGGCCATATACAAAAATACTGAGAATACCCATCAGAATCAGGCCTACAAGCAGTGAGAGAACCATGATGACCACCCATGTATCGGAACGCAGCACCTGAGCCTTGTCCAGATTGAATCTTTCAACGACCGCTCTCAAGCCTACACTGGCTTCAACGTACCAGTAGATGTACAGGAATAGTGAAGCGCCCAGTGCCGCGATGGACAGGATGAATATCCAAATCGGGTGTAAAAACCACCTGGGTGAACTCATTAAGGTATCGATGGCTCCCTAAAGGTTGATGGTCAATGCCGTACGACAAGATCGAATCACTTCAATATCTCAACAGGGATATTAGCAGAAAAGGCCCGGATATCAAACCGGAAAATGCGACTGCCGACGCTATCGACCGATATCAACTCGACAGGCTGACAAGCGTCAAGCGGGAAAGTGTCCAGTTCACGCCGGCATAGAGCGTCAATGTGGTATGCACCCCGTTCCAGGCTAATAATGAATATATATTCATTATTATCGGAGGGGTTTCCTGCGAGCCTCAGGGCTGGAGGCTGCGCGGAAAAAACCATAATCCAGGGCAACACTATGCTATCAGACCATTAAAATTAGATTGCCAATTAATTGACAAAATAAAAATCTTATTGACACTGCTTGGCCCCCCTGATAGGTGAATGAATGTTCATTCATAATAATTTACCCACGCAGGAGGACATTATGGGCAAACACATCAAACAGGCCGGCGTCATCGGTTCGGGCATCATGGGTGGCGGTATTGCGGCGCTTCTGGCCGGGGCCGGGATAAAAACATTACTACTGGACATCGTTCCTTTCGACTTGAAGGATGAGGAAAAGAACGATCCCAAGGCCCGCAATAGGATCGTCAAGGCCGGCCTGGATGCGGTTCTGGCGTCGAAACCGGCTCTTCTCATGCAAAAGAAAGATGCCAGCCGTATTACCATCGGCAATCTTGAGGATGATTTTGAAAAACTGGCCAACTGCGACTGGATCGTGGAGGCGGTCGTTGAAAATATCGACATCAAACGGGATCTCTTCAGGCGTCTTGAAGGGGTGTGCAAGCCTGAAACCGTTGTATCCACCAACACTTCCGGGATTCCCCTCAAAAAAATGTCCTCGGGACTAAGCTCCCGGTTTAGGCAGTATTTCCTGGGAACTCACTTCTTCAATCCGGTGCGCTACATGCATCTTCTGGAAATTATTCCCGGACCGGAGACCCTGCCCAACGTCTTGGGTTTTATGGCCGAATTTGGAGAAAAGGTACTGGGAAAGGGGATCGTCTGGGCCAAGGATACCCCTAATTTCGTCGGCAACCGTATCGGTATCCAGGGAATCGGGAAAGCGTTTTTACAGGCGGTTGAGGACGGCATGACCATTCCCGAGGTGGATGCACTCTTCGGCCCGGCCCTGGGGCGGCCTAAAACGGCCATGTTTAAAACTGCCGATATCGTGGGCCTGGACACCATGACACACGTGGCGGTCAATACCTACGATTTGGTCCCGGAGGACGAATCCAGGAAAGATTTTATACTACCCGAATTTGTAGAGAAAATGATCGCAAAAAAACTTCTGGGGAAAAAAGCCGGAGGCGGATTCTATAAAACGGACCTGACCCCGGAGTGGAAAGTCGTTCGCAAGGTCATCAACTTGGCCACCCTGGAATATGAAACCCTGGAACGGCCGACTTTTCCCTGCCTTGAAGCGGCTAAGAAAGCCAAGACACTGCCTGAAAAAATGAGTGCCGTGGTGTACGGCGAAGACAGGGGGGCCCGCTATGCATGGAAGGTGATAGCCTCCGGATTAATCTATGCCGCCAAACGAATCCCGGAAATTGCCGACAGCGTGGTTGAAATCGACAACGCCATGAAGTGGGGGTACAACTTTGAAATGGGTCCCTTTGAAACATGGGATGCCATAGGGCTGAAAAAATCGGTAGCAAAGATGGAGACCGACGGCTTCACCGTCCCTCAGAAAATTAGAAAGATGCTGGCTGCCGGTCACGATTCTTTTTACAAGAGGGAAAACGGAAAGGTTACCTTTTATGATTTCAACACCGGTACCTACAAAGACCTGCCGACAGGTGATAACGTCATTTCACTGGCGGGCCTCAAGGGGGCGGGCAGGGTAGCCAGAACCTGCGCGTCGGCCTCTTTGATCGATATCGGTGATGGGGTATTTTGTCTTGAATTCCACAGCAAAATGAATGCCATCAATGGCGAGATTGTCGATTTTATGGGCGATGGGATCGAGTTTTTGAACGGCAATGGTGTCGGACTGGTGATTGGAAACCAGGGCGGCGGTATGCCCGGCGCATTCAGTGCGGGCGGGGACCTTCTCTATATGAGCACGCTGGCCAAAGAGAAAAAATTTGCTGAAATGGAGGCCTTTTTAAAGAAAGGCCAGGAAGGCATGCTGCGGGGGCGTTATGCGCCTTTTCCGATAGTGGCGGCCCCTTACGGGCTCACTCTGGGCGGAGGTTGTGAGGTGTGTCTAGGCGCCTGCGATAAAATCGTCGCCCATGCCGAAGTATACATGGGGCTGGTTGAAATCGGCGTGGGCCTGCTGCCTGCGGGAGGCGGCTGCCTGAACCTGTGGAGAAAGATGACTGCCGGAATCCCCCCTGTGGTTAAACCTACGGACTATACGTCCTTTTTCCTGCCCACCTTCATGAATATCGCCATGGCCAAGGTTTCCACCTCGGCGGCCGACGCCCGGGCCAACGGGTTTTTGGGCTCCGGGGATAGAATTGTGTTTAACAGGGACAACCTGATCGGAGAAGCCAAAAAGGCCATCCTCAGGATGATCGATGAGGGCTATGCCCCCCCGCTGAAAGAAGCGGTTCAGGTCATGGGGGAAGCGGCCCAGGGCATGGTAAACGCGGAGCTGCATAACATGCGTTCGGGAAATTTCATTTCCGACTATGATATGTTTCTGGCCAAACGCATCGCCTATGTGATCGGCGGTGGTGATGTGCGCACCCACAGCAAGGTGGATGAATCCCTGATCCTGAAACTGGAAAGGGAGGCCTTCATCGACTTCTGGAAAGAAGAAAAGACCATGGACAGGGTGATGCATATGCTCAAAACCGGCAAACCCCTCAGAAATTGATATAGAAAACTTGACAGTACATATTGGAGGACTGCATAATGAGAGACGCCTACATCGTAACATCGGTGCGAACCCCCGGCTGCAAAAGCAAAAAAGGGGCCTTTAAGGATACGGGCCCGGTGGACTTGGTGGCTTCCATCCTGAAAGGAGCCATTGACCGGACGGCAAATCTGGAAATTGCCGATGTGGAAGACCTCATGATCGGATGTGCCTTTCCCGAGGCGGAGCAGGGGTTTAACATCGGCAGGATCGCCGCTCAGGTGGCGGGGTTTCCGGACAGTGTTACCGGCGCCACCGTCAACCGGTTCTGCTCATCCGGACTGGAAGCCATTGCCCTGGCATCGTTGCGGGTGATGGCCGGCTGGGCGGATGTGGCCGTGGGCGGCGGGGTTGAATCCATGAGTTACGTCCCCCTGGGGGGCTACATGCCCAGGCCGCATCCCGGGCACACGAAAAAGCATGTGGAACTGTATACCTCCATGGGGATTACCGCCGAGAACGTCGCCGCACGCTACGGCATCAGCCGGGAGGATCAGGATGACTTTGCCTGCCGTTCCCATGAAAAAGCCGCCGGGGCCAGAAAGAACAATCTCTTCACCGAAATCGTCCCCACACTGGCCACTCGTTTTGTGACCGGAAAAAGTGGTGTTGGAAGCAGGGAAACCGTATTGCAGAAGGTCGATGACGGTATTCGCGAAACAACCACCGTTGAAGCCCTGGCCAAGCTTAACCCTGTATTCGCCGCGGGAGGAACGGTAACCGCGGGAAATTCATCCCAGACAACCGACGGTGCCGCGGCCACCATCATCATGAGCGGGGAAAAGGCCGAAAGCCTTGGTATCAAACCCATGGCCAGGCTGGCATACTACACCACCGTGGGGTGTCGGGCGGATGAAATGGGGGTGGGTCCCCGGTATGCCATTCCAAAACTACTGGATATGGCCGGCCTGACCATCGACGACATCGGCCTATGGGAAATAAACGAAGCCTTTGCCTCCCAGGCACTTTACTGCCTTCGGGAGCTGGGTATCGACAAGTACATGGACAGGGTCAACATATACGGCGGGGCCATTGCCCTGGGTCATCCCCTGGGGTGCACCGGCGCCAAATTGTGTGCTCAGCTCCTGCATCGTATGCAGGAGAAAGGGGTGCGATTCGGCGTCGAGTCCATGTGCATCGGCGGCGGCATGGGTGCCGCGGCCCTGTTTGAACTTTGTGAATGATTTGGGTTGCTTTCGACCAAAGGAGGTGGATGATGCGCATCACTTTGTCAACCACGATTCTGTTGATTTTCATTATGGGACTATCCGGTCATCCGCCGGCAGCCAGTGCCGGCACCGATGGAGAGGAGACGGCGCTTTCCCTTTCCGGAGATTGGGAAGGGGGGGTGCCTGAGACCTCTGAAACGGATGCTGCCGAAAATACGACCGCCCGGAAACCGATGCCGCTGAACAAGGTCAAGTATTGGGCCTACCAGATCCAGGACATCAGCAATCCCGGCGCCGTGAATAAGCTTGTGGCCACCCATTACGATATGCTGGTGCTGGAGCCCACGCGCACCGACTGGTCTTCAAAAGACAAGTTCTTCAATACCAAAAAGATGGTCACCCGTTTGAAAAAGAGCAGGGCCAGCAACCGCAAGTACCGCAAACTGGTTATCGCCTATATCGATATCGGCGAGGCCGAGGACTGGCGCTGGTACTGGGACCAGTCACTGCCCTCCTGGAACTGCAAGGGCAGCCCCCCGGCGAGTTGGCCGGATTACATCGTGGGCTGTGATCCCGACGGTTGGGGGGGAAACTATCCCGTGGCCTACTGGTGGGATGAATGGCAGGACATCGTCATTTACGGAAAGGATACCGGCACCCATCCCCATCGCAACTATAACAGCATAATCGACGAGGTCATCAAGGACGGGTTCGACGGCATCTATCTGGACTGGGTGGAGGCTTTCGAAGACAAGGATGTCAAGGCCAGGGCCAAGAAAGAGGGCGTTAACCCGGCCAGGGAAATGGTCTGGTTCATCGAGGACATGCGGACATACGCCCGCAAGCGCAATCCCGACTTCCTGATTATCCAGCAAAACGCGGCCTCATTGATTAAAACCCCTTCAAAACCCGGAGTGGTGCCGCCGCTGCACAAGGTGATCGACGCCATCGCACAGGAAGCGATCTGGTACGACGGTGTAGCCACCGACAGGTGGAACCATCCCAGAGGCTATGATCGGAAGACTTCTCGCAATGTCACCAAAGGCTATCTCAAATACCTGGCCAGGTATCAATCCAAAGGATTACCGGTTTTCGCCTGCGAATACGCGTTGAAATACGCCAAAACGGCCTATCGGAAAGCATACAAAAAAAAATATGTACCCTATGCAACCCGCAGATCGCTATCCCGGCTGACAACCACCCCTCCGCCTGGTTATTGATCGAGTGTAATGCATGTCTGTGGGTTTACGGCAGCCGTTCATGCATTTTCGCCTGAAATTTGAAGATCAGGTTTCGGGTTTCAGTGTTCAGGCCCGGCGCTTCCCGGCACCTGAACCGCCTGCGGCGGGACGCCTGGATAATGTACGTTAAATCACCAACAGTCTTGATTGACACCCTTGTTGGGAGCCGGTGATTTTAAAGCCGTCGCCGGGCATCATTTATACACCTAGATATCATCAAAAAATGCCGTAATCAATCGACCCGATGATGCCATCAGAACCCCTTTTTACAATGAACTATCCCTATAACGCGGACAAGCCGCAACCATCGGGATCGGATTGTGAATTCTTGAAAAGACGATTTCGATCCCGATTTCCTTAAAGGCCGATACCACCTGTTATGAAAATGTGTGCGTTTTGTTGTCATTTGAACTTGTAAGGGACTAATCATCCGGTTATGGATTTATGGATCTAAATAACCCAATCCGATTTGGGGCAAATTGCCGACATATTCCTGTTTCGTTTGAATTCCTCCCCCTCCGCATGGTCCGATACAGGAATTGTCGATAATATATTCTTTGCCATTTTCTATAAACTCACACACGACGTGGAAGTTGCCACCAGACGGGCTTTTAACCTTGATGGCCCGAGCCTCATATCCGGCCCTTTTGAGGCAGTGGACACTAAACGCGGTGAAATCTCTGCAATCCCCCTTTTTAGTAAGGAATATTAACCTGCTATATCCGGGCCTGTTTCCGGTGCCACCCACATAAGCAAAGTTCCAGGTTTGATAGATGTTCAACAACTGCGGACTGTTTAACCGATCAACTACCGCAGCATATTTGCCCCACCGTTCTTTTTCTTTTTTTGCCCATGCATAAAAGAGCAGCCATTTCAATTCATATTTTTCTATAGATTCAGCGGCAAAATCCATTTTCCCGTCTACCACCAGCCAAAATAAGGATTGTAAAGGTGTGCAGTACTTTCTGACATGAGGCAAACCTTCACAGTACATTTTTCCGAAAACCGAATCGAACACCTCCGGTGCGTCATAATACAAATTCATCAACCGCTTGAGCGCACCTCTTTCAGTAGGGTTTATGCCGTCTAATAATTCAGGAAGCTTGCGAAGTTCTGATGCTAAAAGGTTGTTATCTCTGGCTAGCCGAACCAATTCCGGGTTGGGGCCTGAGTACGGGATATGTGGCTTTGTAGGGGTGATTGTGCACGAAAATAGACATATGCCAAAGATACCAAACAATAGCAGGCTATATTTATGCATCATTGCTACCTCCCGGATATATTTCTATGTTGAAAACCCTTACTAAGAGACAATAGATACAATCCCTTTTGGGGTATTAAATCTTCACACGGCTCACTCAAGTATCAACATCAGCCATCCTGACTGCTTTTTGTTTTAGCCGCCTTATCATTTCTTCTTCCGGAGCTTTCGTTGCCCAAATGAAACCTCGGCGAACCCGCTTTGGGGAGCAGCCTCCGGGCGTCTGTTTGGATCGCAAATACACTGCCGCGATCCAGATCAAGGGCCATGGTGCCGATATACAAAACCCCTCCGTTAGCAATGGCGGGCGAACTCCAGGTAACATCCGAGGGGAGATCAAGCGACCATATTGACTTTTCCGTGTGCAGGTCTATTGCGTGCACCCGGTCCCGGCCGGGCCGCCCTTTAAACCCCGCTTCGGAACCGATGTACAAGGTTCCGTCGGTGTTGAAGGCATAAAATTTCCACTCTCCGCCCACATACAGGGTATCATCCGTGGAAACCGCCAGGTTGAACATGCCCATGTTATTGACACCACCGGCGGGCATGAGCTTTTTTTTCCATCTAAGTTTTCCCACAGGGGTTAAAGAAAACAGAAAGCCTTCCGATTTGGAGTGGTCTCCGATAGTCCTTCCCTTTTCGACGATAAAGACGATAAATAGGACTAAAATGCGCGCCTTAACCCCATGTCCATCCGTGAAATACTGACGTCATGATCCTGAGAAATCAAAGTGAGAGACGAACCGAAGGGTTCATGGTCAAACCACTCTTTTAGAATGCCTTTTTAAGGATTCGCTTGAGTCCACGAAATTCAATTGCCATTCGGTGTCGTAGAAGCGTTGCCTTTTATTACTTCGGAACTATTCTGTCGCTATATGAGGATACAGGTTGTTTTTGAACTATGGGGATAAAACCAATTTCTCTCATGAAAACTAATACTTAATGTAAATCACTGTCAAGTATTTTCAACATGAGCCCGGAACGTCCCGCTATCAACCTGCCCTAAAAACACATTCCAAAAAATTTCAGCATATTACCGGCTAAAAAGGATTTGTGGTGCCTTTTTTTGTATGAATGCGTTTAGATTCTTTTTGACATTTACCCTGGAATAAAATAGCCTGACTTCTGATTAGTCCAAC
>CAZWGD010000071.1:0-1798 GCA_964633235.1 uncultured Desulfobacteraceae bacterium
CAGGAAGTAACAGGAGGTAACGGAAAGTGGTTTTTACAACGGAAGAAAAACAACGTCTAATCGATGAGTATAAACTGCATGACGGAGATACGGGGTCCCCGGAGGTACAAGTCGGGTTGCTGACCCACCGCATTGCATATCTCACCGAGCATCTAAAAAGCCATAAAAAGGATCATCATTCTCGCCGCGGGTTGCTGATCCTCGTTGGAAGGCGTCGAAGGCTCCTAAACTATGTAAAAAATAAAGATGTGAAACGCTACCGTAATATCATCGAAACCCTGGGGCTGAGAAGGTAAGCAGCGGATTTGGCTTTTTTAATAGGAGAGATAATGGAAAAAACAGTTAGTATCGAACTCGGTGGAAAAACCCTGAGTATCCAAAGCGGAAAGGTCGCAAAACAGGCCTCGGGATCCGTTGTGGTCCAATATGGCGAGACCATCGTTCTAGTCACCGTGGTATCGAGCTATAAGGAAGGAAGTTTCGATTTCCTGCCCCTCACGGTGGAGTACCAGGAAAGGATATACGCGGCCGGTAGAATTCCGGGAAATTATTTCAGGCGAGAAATCGGCCGGCCAAGCGAAAAAGAGACCCTCACGGCCCGGTTGATCGATCGGCCCATTCGCCCCCTTTTCCCAAAGGGATACTTCTATGAGACCCAGGTGATCGGCACGGTGTTATCCATGGACCTGGAAAATGATCCGGATATGCTGGCCATGATCGGAGCCTCAGCTGCCCTCGAGCTTTCGGATATACCCTTTTCGGGACCCATTGCCAGTGTCCGCGTAGGGCGCCTGGACGGCCGCTTGGTGATCAACCCTTCCATTGCCGATTATCAACGCTGCGATATAAATATCATCGTCGCCGGCTCAAAAACCGGTGTGGTAATGGTTGAGGGCAGCGGAAATATGATCAGCGAAAAGGACATGCTTGAGGCCATCTATTTCGGGCATGAGGCCCTGCAACCGATTATCGGGATGCAGGAGGAGCTTACCGCGGCAGTTGGGAAGGCCAAACGCCCCTTTGCCATTCCTGAAAACGACCCCGAACTCGTCAAGATCGTTGAATCAGCCCTGTTATCACGCCTGCGGGAAGCGCTTTCAATCCCCACAAAGGTGGAAAGACAGACCGCTCTGCGATTGCTAAAGGGCAATCTTCTTGATGAGCTCGCACCGGAGGCCGACGGCCGTGAGGATGAAATCGCCGCTATTTTCGGCGACCTTAAAAAACGCATTTCCCGGGACATCATCCTTAAGGAAAATCGTCGCATCGATAACCGCGGGTTTGATGAGATCAGGCCCATAACCTGTGAGGTGGGCCCATTGCCCAGGCCACACGGCAGCGCTCTTTTCACCCGTGGAGAAACCCAGGTTCTGGGCGTGCTGACCTTGGGGTCGGGACAGGATGAACAACGGGTGGAGACGCTCAGTGGCGAGGAATTCAGACCCTTTATGCTCCACTACAATTTCCCTCCGTACTCCGTGGGCGAAACACGGCGTCTGGGGGGACCCAGCCGGCGCGACGTCGGACACGGCGGGTTATCCACACGTGCCATCGAGCGCGTATTGCCGGACAAGGAAGATTTTGACTACACCATCCGCCTGGTTTCAGAGGTGCTGGAATCCAACGGATCTTCCTCCATGGGTACAGTATGTGCCGGCAGCCTGGCCCTCATGGACGGCGGCGTTCCCATCAAAGAGGCGGTGGCGGGGATTGCCATGGGTCTTGTGAAAGAGGACGATCGTGTGGTGATTTTGTCCGACATCCTTGGAGATGAAGACCATACCGGTGATATGGATTT
>CAZWGD010000071.1:1808-8597 GCA_964633235.1 uncultured Desulfobacteraceae bacterium
CGGGCACCCGGGACGGGATTACCGCGCTGCAAATGGATATCAAAATTCACGAATTGTCCAGAAGTGTCATGGAAAAGGCCCTTGACCAGGCCTTGGCAGGCAGGCGTCATATCCTGGGAAAAATGCTGTCGGCCCTGGAAAAACCGCGGGAGGAAATCTCGTGCTATGCTCCCGCTATCGTTACCATCCAGATCAATCCCGATAAAATCCGTGAAATTATCGGCCCCGGCGGAAAAATGATCCGCTCGATTCAGAGCGAGACCAATACAAAAATCGATATCGATGATATCGGTATGGTGAAAATTGCCGCTGTCTCAAAAGAAGACAGCGATGCCGCCATGAAGCTGGTAAACGATATTGTCAAAGAAGCCGAGGTGGGTGCCGTCTATGACGGCAAGGTCGTAAAAATAACTGATTTCGGTGCCTTTGTGCAAATCCTTCCAGGCACCGACGGTCTGGTACACATTTCCCAATTGGCCCACCACCGGGTGAACAAGGTGAGGGATATTGTCAATGAAGGGGATACCCTGAAGGTTAAGGTGCTGGAAATTTCCCGGGATGGAAAGATCCGCCTCAGCCATAAAGCGGTTTTGGGAAAGAAAAATTGACGCCCACCCCTGATTCCAATGTAAAGAAAACCCTTCTCAAAAACGGCATCCGGCTCATCACCAAACGGATGCCGCACATCCGATCCGTTTCCCTGGGTGTGTGGGTAAACGTGGGGGCCCGGGATGAAACCCAGACGGAAAGCGGACTTTCCCATTTTATCGAACACATGATTTTCAAGGGAACCAAGACCAGAACCGCCTTTCAGATTGCCCGGGAGTTCGACGCCATCGGCGGCTATACCAACGCCTTCACGAGCATGGAAAACACCTGCTACCATGCTAAAGTCATGGGCTCCCACCTGGATACCATGGTCGATATCCTTTCCGATATCTTTCTTAACTCCCTGTTCGACCGTCGCGAGGTTGAGCGGGAACGTCCCGTTATTCTGCAGGAAATCGGAATGACGGAAGACAATCCGGATGAATATGTTCATCAGCTCTCCGCCAAAACCTTCTGGGGCGACAATCCCCTGGGACGCTCCATTCTCGGATCCCGCGAAAATCTGCTCAACTTTGATGCCGACAACATTAAAGATTTCTTTCATCGCTTTTATCAACCCGAGCGAATCGTCATTTCCGCGGCCGGTGATTTGAGTCATGACGGCCTGACTGGTTTGATTCGACGGAGTTTTGAATCCATCCAACCGGGCAACGGCTTTCCCGAACGGTTGCCGCCCCGGGGCCATTTTGGGATTGAGATGCAGACCAGAAGCATCGAGCAAACCCATTTCTGTATTTGTGCCCAAGGCCTGCCCGCTACCGAGCCCCGACGGTTTGCCCTGTCACTGCTAAACACCATCCTCGGCGGTAACATGAGTTCACGGCTATTCCAGGAAATCAGGGAGAAACGGGGGCTGGCCTACTCGGTTTATTCATTTATCAACTCGTACCTGGATGCCGGCATGCTGGGCGTTTATGCCGGGGTGGATCCGGCCAACATCGCCGAAGCGATCCGCGTGGTGGTCAGCGAGCTGCGAAAACTGGTTAGCCAACCGGTCAGTCGAACTGAATTGCAGGCCGCCAAGGAGTTTACCAAGGGAAGCCTTTTTCTTGCCTCCGAAAGCAATGACAATCAGATGGTGCGCCTGGCTCAGGGTGAGTTCAATTTCGGATATTATCAATCCATTGAGCAGATTGTAGAAAATATCGAACAGGTTACCACCGATGATATTCGCGATCTCGCCGTCGATCTTTTTCAGCCGACCTCCCTTTCCCTCACCATGCTCGGACCGGCCTTCGATATGGAAAATGCGCGTGATATGCTAAAACTGTAAGCAACGGCTGTACCTTTTTACACCCGTACAGCGCAAGGATAAAGAAAGGCATGACATCCTCCCCGACCATCCGGTTCTTGCGGCTGCATCCGTCCCGTGACGCCGATATTCCCCTGCCGACATACATGACCCCCCAGTCCTCGGGCATGGACATTTTTGCAGCCATGATTACACCCATGAATCTTCAACCCGGTGATATCGCCACTATTCCCACGGGATTCGCCATGGCCATCCCTAGGGGATTCGAGGCTCAAATCCGTCCCAGAAGCGGGCTGGCCGCAAGTTACGGTGTGAGCGTCCTCAACACCCCCGGCACCATAGATGCGGATTATCGCGGCGAGGTGAAAGTGGTGCTGATCAATCATGGTCGCGATACGTATACGATCAAAAGGGGAGACAGGATCTCGCAGATGGTGATTCAACCCATATGCCGGGCCGAGTTGGCCCAGGTGGACAGCCTTGATGAAACCGCTCGTAGTACTGGTGGATTCGGCCATACCGGTCGTTAGCCTGAGCTGGTGGATTCCGATCATTCCGCAATGATGGCAACTCCCATTTCCATATGCATGTTGGCCAGCGGCAGCCGAGGTAATTCAATCTGGATTTCGGACGGTAAAACTTCGGTCCTCATTGATGCCGGTTTATCCGGCATTGAATTGGAGCGGCGTATGCAGTCCAGAGGGCTTGATCCGAAAAATCTTGACGCCATTCTCGTATCCCATGAACACAACGATCATATCCAGAGCGTAGGTGTGCTTGCCCGTCGTTTTGACCTCCCGGTCTATATCAACCGCAAAACCGCTGAAGCCGGATCAGCTAAAATAGGAATAATCCGGCATCTCTGTTCCTTCGCATGCGGCACCGCTTTCAACATTGATCAATTCAGGATTCACCCCTTTTCCATTTCCCACGATGCCGTCGATCCAGCTGGTTTTGCCATCAGTATAAAAGAAAAAAAAATCGGCATCGCTACGGACCTGGGCATCGCCACGGCAATGGTAAAGGAGCATTTGAAGCAGTGTACCGCCCTTATCCTGGAGGCCAACCACGACCCACAGATGCTGATCAATGGCCCCTACCCTTGGCACCTGAAACAACGCATCAAGGGACGCAGCGGACATCTGTCCAATGTGGATTCAAGGCATCTGCTGCAAGAAGTGCGGCACGATGGGTTGCGACAGGTCATTTTGGCTCATCTCAGCGAAAATAATAACACCCGTGAAAAAGCCAAAAGCGAAGTCGGACCGGCGCTGCACGGCTCAAACGTACGCCTCACCGTGTCATCCCAATATTGCACCAGCAAGGTATTAACGATTTAGATTTCCAATCCAACTCACAACCTTAACCCCTCGGCCCGGCTCAGGCTAACGGTTGCTTGAGCACAAGTTTCAGACGGTTGAAGAGAGATACGCATGGCTGCGGAGCGTTGGCGCTGACTCAGCATGCAAATGCAGTTGCCTGCTCAGGCCGAAGGCCAGACTTGACACCCCGGCCGGTTTGGTTATATATTATATTTGAATCATATAAATAGCAATTATCCGATCGGGCCCGTCAACTGCTCCCAATCCGGGCTTATGCAGTACATACCTGCTTTCTTGAGTCTCGTGCGCTTGTCATTTTTCCTGCTTTTTAGGTGTATTTCAATATCAGGGCGCCGTCGCGTTGATAACTGAAACCATTCAAAAGGGAGGGGGAGAAAAATGAGAATACAGCTGCGCAGGATCATGTGTACCACCGATATTTCCGATTTTTCCAACAATTCCCTGGCTTACGGCATCTCATTGGCCGGCGCTTTTGATTCCTGTCTTTACGCTTGTCACGTGATCAGCCTGCCTTCACTGGCGGGTCATTACGGCCTTGTTCACATTGACACCGCAGAGCAGATCAAGCGGATGGAAACCTATGTTCAGGACAAACTTGAGAAGGCTATGGGAAATCAGTTGATCAAATGGGAGTCCCTGATTACCACGGGGCACATCTCAGATGAAATCAACCGGCTCGTTATGGAAAAGGATATCGATTTGGTCATTGCCGCGACCCATGGCCGGTCGGGCCTAAAGCGGCTGCTGCTGGGCTCTGTGACCGAACGCTTGATGCGCATCCTGCCCTGTCCGCTGCTGATAATCCGTGGTCCCATCCCCGACGTTGAATCCATGGGCCGAAAAAGGGGTCCCTTCCAACGCATTCTGGTGGGATGTGATTTTTCCGAGGACTCAAAGGCGGCACTCCACCATGGGTTGAGTCTTGCCCAGGAATTTCAATCCGATCTGCACGTGGTGCACGTCATCGAACCCAACGTGTATATCGATATTGATCACACATCCATCGACATCGGCGCAGACGATGAAGCCGACTTGCAAAACCGGCTAGGCGCAAGACTGGAAGGCTTGATCCCTTCTGACGCCCATAATTGGTGCGCTCCGAAAACGGTTGTCCTGCGGGGTCAATCCTATGAAACCCTGACGCAATACGCCGAAACCAACCGGATGGATCTTGTGGTCCTGGGGGCGCGGGGATACAGTCTGGCCGAAAGGATGTTTGTGGGCTCCACTACCGACCGCGTTGCTCGGCGAGCCCCCTGTCCGGTTCTTTCCGTAAATCCCAAGGCTATATCGCAATCATCATGAAAGCGGCTTTTGAAAGGAGCTGAAAATGGCGGTCAAGATCCTAATTCGACGGAAGGCGCCGTCCGGCAACGCGGAAGCGCTGACCTCCCTGATGAAACGGTTGAGGGCCCTTGCACTTCAGCAACCGGCCTATATCTCAGGTGAAACTCTGGAGAGGCTTGATAAGCCGGGAGAGTATCTCATCATTAGTACATGGCGTTCCCTTGAAGCCTGGAACCAGTGGCTCGCCAACGAGGAAAGGTGCCTGATCCAGGAGCAAGTTGACGCCTTGTTGGAAGAAAAAACGGCCTATGCGGTATACGGGTATAGTTGACGGATGGTTTCACAGGGCCCTCAATAGGGAAATAGCCAGGATACCGATGGTAAGCAGGTATCCGTAAGTTTGGTAGCCGACCGGGGGCGGGTTTTTGAAAACCAGGCTGTAGGCGGCCCCCAGCAGCAAGCCCGCCAGGAACCCGAAAAAATGGGCCGTGATATCTGTATGGGCTCCGGAGCCCAAAAAACCCAATAAGGCCAAACCACCGGCCAGCGGAATCCAGGCCTTGACTCTTTCACCGGGATGACCGAACTTGCGCATGAATTGATGCCCGGCCAATATGCCCAGGGCCCCGAATACGGCCGTGGAAGCACCGATCGAAACATGCCCGGAGGCAAACAAGAACGCGTTTAGCAGGTTCCCTAGAAAACCGCTAAGCAGGATAATCAACCAGCCGAGACCACTCCCGGTGATCATGCACACCGCAGTGCCGAACAGGGCGAGGCCGGCCATGTTGCCGATTAAATGCAGCCCGCCGGCATGCAACATCAAGGCGGTCACCGCCCGGAACCACTCCCCGTTGGTGATATGCGCGGCGGATGCCCCCCAGGCCCCGACAAGGCTGCTGTGACTTGCCCCCATGGTGGTGAACAAGTGGCAGGCCATGATAAGCATGGCCGCTACAATACCGCTATACGTTCGGTTCTTTTCACGATCGGCGGAAGCTTCCGGCCTGCCGGTGGGCCGATTCTCGGCGAGGTATGTGCGGATGAGTTCCGCCGCCCTTTCGTGATCCGGTCGGGGCACCAGAACATGCCACCCGCCTGCGGTTTTGCTTATGGAATAGGCGATCCCGTTTGAGGCCAGCACCAATCCGTACGTCTGGGCCGTTTCTTCCGAAAGATGACTAAAAAGGGTGATCATGAGGGCCAGGCCCGCCCCCCATCAGCTTTTCCGGGACAGCGCAGTGTGGATTCTCAGGGCCAGGGCTTGATTAAAGGCGTGAGAGGTCATATTGCCCCTTATGCGGCCCTTAAGGGGATGTCCCAACAGGTAGAGATCTCCGAGAAGGTCTAAAATTTTATGCCGCACGAACTCATCCGGGTATCTCAGTTTTGTATTGATGATCTTACCATCATACATGATAATATGTGAGTCCAGGTACCCGCCGCCGACCTTTCCCGATTTCTGGGCCATATCGATATTCTCAAAGGTATTGAACGACCGTGCGGAGGCAATCTCCTGTTCAAAAGACTGTTTATCGGGGTTGAAGGTGACTATCTGCTCGAATCTTGGCGCCGGATAATCCACGCGCATGGTTATCTCGAATCCATCGAAGGGTTCAATATAGATAAACTTTTCGCTGTCATCTTCATTGCCGATACATATTTTCTCGTGGAACACGATTTTTTTTGATTTGGCCGGTTGCTCCACGACTCCGGCGTCTTGAATCAAGCGGCAAAATCCCTCGGCCGAGCCGTCGATATTGGGCACTTCCCCATCCGACTTGATGAGTACATTGTTCAGGCCGTACATGTGCAAGGCGGCCAAAAGGTGTTCCACCGTACGAATGCTGCGGTTATTGGCAACCAGAGCAGTAGAGTTGGCCGTAAAGTTTTTAGGGTTGGGGTCTGCCGACGCGTTCTCCAGGGAGGTCACATGGGCCGGAATCGACTGCCCGTCCAGGGATTTAAAAATAATGCCCTGATTCTCACCCAGCGGGGACAGTATGATCCCGGTATTTCGGCCGCTTAACAGCCCGATGCCGTTTAACACCACGCTTCCGGCCAGGGTCCGTTGGGGCTGATCGGATTCCACCAGGGATACTGAATCCCTGGGTATGTCATTTCCGCAGACGGTCTCTTCCACCTGGCAGGTAGGGGAAAAGGATGCCGCCTTTTGCTTTGTCTTCTTGTGCAAAGCATTGGCCACTTTTTCCAGAAGGATTTCTAGATTGAGCGGCTTTTCCAGAAAGTCATTGGCACCCAGTTTGATGGCATTGACGGCTGAATCAATGCCCGCAT
>CAZWGD010000072.1:0-8594 GCA_964633235.1 uncultured Desulfobacteraceae bacterium
TTATTGAGGACAATCCGGCCATTGTGGATAACATTACCGATTTTCTAGAATCCCTGGGTTATATTCTGGATTTTGCCATGGACGGCATCGGTGGGCTCCACCTGGCCCTTACCCAGGACTACGACGTGATTGTGTTGGATCTGAAATTACCGGGTATGGACGGCATCACCCTGTGCCGCAAGTTACGCCAGGCAGCGGACAGACAAGTTCCGGTGATCATGCTGACCGCCCGGGATACCCTGGACGATAAGCTGCTCGGCTTTGAGTCCGGGGCCGACGATTACCTGGTCAAACCCTTTGCCTTGAGGGAGTTGGAAGCCCGCATCAAGGCCCTGGCCAAACGACGGTCGGCCGAAACAAAGATGCTGACGGTGGGAGATCTGCATCTGGATTTGCGCTCTTATGAGGTGACCCGCCAAGGACGGGCCATTGAGCTGAACAACACCTGCATCTCCATTTTGAAAATGCTCATGGAAGCCTCTCCCCATGTGGTACCACGCCGGGAGATGGAAAACAGCCTTTGGGGCGACATGCCTCCGGGCAGCGATGTGCTGCGCAGCCATATCTACACCCTGCGCAAGAAAATAGACAAGCCTTTCGGCCATGCCATGATCGAGACCGTTCACGGCGTCGGCTTCAAGCTGAAGGGAGGTTCTCCGTGAAATTCCATCAGAGCATTCGCTTCAGAATCGTGGCCACTATCCTCCTGTTCGGCATCCTTCTGGTCACCATCAACGCCGGGATCACCTTCTTTGTCATGGGCAACAGCATGTCCAGGATGATTGCCAATCTCATCGACACGGAAGTGGACACCTTTCTCTACAAACACAAGAAGGACCGTACGACCCCTTTGCCCCACTCCAAGTATATCAATGTGTACAGGGGTGTCGAAGAGATACCGGAGAGGTTCCAGAAAATGGTACAGGGACTTGGACCGGGCATTCATACTGTTAAAGGGCCGAGCAACCGACCGCCGAAGCATATCGGGGTCATGGAACTGGCGGATCAGGATGTGCCCTATTATATGTTCTTCCACGGCCGGGAATTTTTCGAGGAAAACGCCTGGCTTCGCCCCGGACAGGTTCTATGGGTTTCCCTGGCCCTGCTGCTCATTCCAGGCATCGTGATCGGGTATCTTACCTCTCGCATGTTGTTTGTCCCGGTGGTCAGCCTCATGGAAAGAATTCGGGGCCTGAATCCAGAGAATATACCGACCCACTTCTCCCCAAAACCTGCCGATAATGAAATCGGCATGCTTACCCGAACCATCGAGGCCGCCATGAATCGGATCAATGCCTTTATTCAAAGGGAAAAGCAGTTCACCCGGGACGCCAGTCATGAATTGCGCACCCCCCTGACCATCGTCAAGGGAGCTGTAGAGATCATGGAACAGCAGCCGGAGCTGGAAGCCAATCCGCTACTGAAAAAGCCCCTTAAGCGGATTTCGCAGTCAGTAAGGGACATGGAAACCACCATTGAGACCTTCCTATGGCTGGCCCGGGAAGAAAACGGCAGCGAAGAACGCGCGCGGGTGGTGCCGCTTGTCCAAAAAGCCATCGAAGATAACCACTATCTGATCGAAAACCAGGATATCGATATCCAGGTGAAAGTTATTCATGACAAGGTGGTCATGGTCAAGGAAGAAATCCTCCATATTGCGGTCGCCAATCTAATTCGCAATGCCTTTCAGTTTACATCTCGAGGAACCATCACCATTACCATCGCTGAGACCCATATCGGCATTCGGGATACGGGTGTAGGCATTGAAGGGGACCGACTTGATTCCGTGACCCGATCCCATATCAAAGGCGGGGAGAGCCAGGGTTTTGGCCTGGGATTGAGTATCGTTTCGCGCTTATGCAAGCGTTTCGGCTGGCAGTTGGAGATCGAGAGTCAAGTAGGACAAGGGACTCGTGTCGGGATTGTGTGGCAGAAGACATGATACAAGTTTTTGTGTACAAAAGAACATAAAGAACCCGTCCCAATATCCTTTGGGATTTACCATTTCCCGATTTGGATACCTGTTGTGGATATGCGTTATCCGTTTTTCCGCGAAGGAATGCCGGCCAGGGCCTTGGCCAGGTTTACCTTTTTGGCCAGATCGCCCTCCCGGAAGATCATGATCCGCTGGGCCTGGGGGGAACCGGCGCCATGCATTGATTCCACCATGGCTGTACCGCCTGTCATGGCTTCGATGAGCCGCCCGATTTTGATGCGGTCTTCCACCGGTATATGGGCGACTCCGGCGAAGTACTTCTTTACCAGATGACCCACTTCGTCGCTGCGCAGGTCGTATTCGCTGGGCAATGTCGCAATGAATCCGCCTGCCAGGTCCACGGCCAGGCGGGCCACCTCGAAGTGAAACCGGGTGACATTCTGTTTGCAGACGTTGGCCAGCATGGTGTCCACCATATAGGCCCCGGACGGGGTGGGCACCCCTTCGGCCGAACAGGCGATCGACGAACTGTAGAGGGTCTCGCTCAAATGAATCATCTCGGTCACCTTGTCCCTCACGTGGGACCCCTTGGCAGATCCCTGAATCTGGCAAAGGTAGGTTGCCGCACCAGTGAGCACATCCATCAAGCCGGTCTTGCAGGCCCCGTAGTTGGCCCGGTGATGGGCTGCGAAACGGTAAACGATGGATCCCGTGAACTCGGTTTCTCCATCTAGAAAGATGCGTTCATGGGGGATGAAAACATCATCAAAGACGATCATGGCTTCCCCGCCGACGGCTCCGAAGCGGGGCTTACCCACATCGATGGCTTCCTGTTTGTCCCGCCGGTCATCCCCGGCCTGGCGTCCGAACACCATGGTGATGCCCTGGGCATCAATGGGTACGGCGCCTACGAAGGCGTAATCCTTGGATTTCTCATCCATGGCCATGGTGGGCATGATCAGGATTTCATGGGAATTGACCGCGCCGGTCTGATGAAGCTTGGCCCCCCGGACAACCACACCGTCCTCACGGTGCGCTACTATGCGGACAAACTGGTCCGGATCCGGCTGGTTCGCCGGTCCCTTGGATCGATCACCCTTGGGATCGGTCATGGCACCGACCACCATCAAATTCTCTTCCTGTATGTATGTCAGCCACTTTTTGAAGCGCTCAAGATAATCGGTACCCATTTTTTCGTCCACCTCGTAAGCCACCGAATAGACGGCGTTGATTCCGTCCAGACCCACACACCGCTGGAAGCAGGTGCCGGTCTTCTGGCCCAGAACGCGCAATAGTTTGACCTTCTTGATGAGATCTTCGACATTCTGGTGGACATGCGTGAATCGGCTGATTTCCCTTCCCGTAAGATGTGAGGTGGCCGTGGCCAATTCATGGTGTGCGTCCTGGGAGGCCAAGGCGTAGGTCATGGCCGCCGCCCGCACGTGGGGCGCCGTAGCTGGGTTTTTGGTGACATCCGCAATCTTTTCGCCTTTGTAATAAATGACCGGGGTAATGGCCTGCAAACTGGACATGTAGTCCGAACTGGTCTTGATCTTCATGGGTTAGCCTTTGGTTTATTATTCGAATACATTCATACTTTTTAACTGAAAAATTCAGGGCTTCAGCTCATCGACGTACTTTTTAACTTCTGCAATTTGAATAAGACGTTCTTCGGCCAAGCGGTCAGCGGCCTTATATGTTGGAATTTTATCACGATCGGCAATCTCAAACACTCGCATCATATTGTCATAAATACGTTTAACTTTCTCTTTGCCGCGCTGATGACTGACTCCGCCCACACCCAAGCGGTCAGTATCATAGATCGTCCCGCCCGCATTGGCGATGTAGTCGGGAGCATAAACAAACCCCATTGATTCTAATTCATCACCGTGGTGTTCCTCTTCGAGTACATTGTTGGCTGAACCGCAGATAATCCTGCATTTCAGCCTTGGCAGGGTGTTGTCATTGACCCCTTTGCCTAGAGCACAGGGGCAAAAAACATCACATTCCTGATCATAAATGGCCTCTGTTTCAACAGCTCTTGCGCCGTGTTGATTAACCATGGCAGCCACTTTTTCAGAATCGATATCGCAAACGATGGTCTCAGCACCCAATTCATGAAGTTGAGAAACGACGTTGTGTCCTACAGAGCCCAGTCCTTGAACCGCAACCGTTTTCCCTTCCAGGCTATCAGATCCGTATACATGGTTGCAGCAAGCCTGCATGGCTCGTATGGTGCCATAAGCCGTCATGGGAGAAATATCGCCGGCGCCACCCAAATATGTCGGCAATGTGACGACATACTCCGTCTCCATGCGTATGTATTCCATGTCCTGGAGGGTTGTGCCCACATCTTCACCAGTAATGTACTTACCACCGAGGCGATTGATAAACTTCCCCAATGCCCGAAAGACAGGTTCACGATCTTTACGCTTGGGATCGCCGATAATGACAGCCTTGCCCCCGCCAAGGTTTACCCCGGCAGCTGCGTATTTATAGGTCATGCCTTTTGACAGCCTCAGGGCATCTTCAATGGCCGCCCATTCGTTTTCGTAGTCCAACCACATCCGACACCCACCAGTTGCGGGGCCCAAGGTCGTATCGTGGATGGCGATGATGGCTTTGAAATTCAGCTTTTTGTCCTGGCAAAAGAACAAATTTTCATAATCATACTTCTCCATATAAGCCAATATGCCGTCCATTATACACCTCCTTTCATCATGGTTAGTTTGTTAAGCATCTGTTTTGTCTAATGAATCCTCAGCATACATGCGTTTTACCTCTGCTCGCCCGTTGATGATGGCTTTAACGATAAGCGCATTGTTTGGCGGGCAGCCTTTCACGTGGCGTTCCGTCGCGTTTTCCTCCATGCAAAGGCCGACCGTGACGATATCCTCTTTGGAAAAATCCTCGGGTGGATCTGCGCCCCCGGTTACAACACAAACGCCAGGCAGAAAATCCAGCTGTTCGGCATTGCGCATGTCCACCAGAGCGCTCATCACGGTATTCCTGCAACCGGTACAGGCGGCTTCGCCATGTACCAAATCAAACCCTTCGACTTCGACCATGCTGTCTTCGATGGCCCTTACAAAACGCCGTTTTACGGAGTCCAAAGGAACACCGGTGATTTCAATTTCACCCCTATCAATTACCCCTAGATCACGAGCAGCCGCATTGACGGTCAGAAGGGTTTCTTCAGGTTCATAACCGATCAGTCGCGCACAGGTAGCGTCCACAGCCACCAGATCCTTTCCGGCAAGAACGAGATTCATTTCGACAGGTGTCCCGAAGACCGGCCCAATACCTTCCTGACAGATAATCGCATCCACCACAGCCAGCTGCGGTTTTATGGCCGCAAGGAGGTCAACGACACCTTCAAAAAGGCCGTGTAGATGCATGTCCTTTTTGGCTTTGTCCGTAAGCAGGCCTTTTAACTTTTTAATCGAACAGGTCATTTCCGTCTGGTCATGGGTTTTCAGCTTAGGTACACTGATGATCACATCCGCCTGTTCGACAAGTTCCCAGCAATCTACGGCATGAAATACCTTGCCACCTTTCACCGGGATGGAAACCGCCGCCTTGTTCTTTTTCAGATCAACCACTTCGTAGCCCATGTCACGAAGGTCCTGATAGCCGGAACTCTCGATGACTGTAGCGGTTTTGACGCCCACGGCCGAAGATTCTGCGATCACCGGGCGGGCACCCATCTCCTTGACGATGTCAGCAATTGCACGGGGAACCTCTGGAATTGTGATGCAACCGGAAGCTCTGTCCACAGGTGGGGCTACCCAGCTTGGGTTGATCAGGACCAGGTAATCCGGCTGAATGATGTCATTAATCCCACCGATCAATGCGAAAGCCTGCTCGACGGCTTTTCTAATTTGCGGGTATTCTGGATCCGGATTTGTTTTGACAATTGACACTTTCGCTTTGCTCATGACATTTCCTTCCTTTCTCTGTTGTGAGCTTGAACTATCAGTATCACTTATACTCACAGAGATAGGCGGCCGCCGCATCGGCCTTAAGATCAAAGGCTGTGTTGACGTTCACCATTCAGTATTTGAAGCCGGTCAGTATTTGAAGCCGGACCGCTCATTTTCTCCCAGTCCGCACCACCCGCTGAGCGCTGATGCCGTAGCGCTTCATGCGGTTGTACACAGTGACGCGGGTCACGCCCAGGATCTCGGCGGCGTGAGACTGATTGCCACCCGAGGCTTCTAAAGCTTCAATCAGCTCTCGTTTCTGAATCTCCTTCAGATTGAAGGCTCGCCGGGCTGCCGGGGCGGCATACCCTCCGGTGCCGCCGCTGATGTTCTTGGGGAGGTGGGCGGGGCGGATCAGTGAGCTATGGCAGGTTACAAAGGCGTATTCGAAGGCGCTTTTCAGCTCACGGACGTTTCCAGGCCAGTGATAGCCCATGAGGGCTTCCATGGTGGCGTCGGCGATGCCGGTGATATCCTTGCCGCTTTTAAGGCGAATGGTTCGAAAAAAGGTTTCGGCCAGCAGGGGGACATCTTCCGCTCGATCGCGCAGCGGGGGCAATTGGATGGGGATGACATTGATGCGGAAATAGAAATCCTCCCGGAAGCGCTGTTCCTCCACCAGACGGGTTAGGTCGCGGCTGGTGGCCGATATGATGCGCACGTCCACGGATATTGGGCTCGATGCGCCTACCCGTTCCACCACCTTGTCCTCCAGGACGCGCAGGAGCTTCACCTGAGTGGTAATGGGCAGGTCGCCGATTTCGTCGAGGAAGATGTCGCCCCCCGAGGCCTTTTCAAAGCGGCCGATCCGGTCCCGGACTGCTCCCGTGTAGGCGCCGCGTACGTGGCCGAACAGCTCACTTTCCAGCAGGGAATCGGTAAGGCTGGCGCAATTGACTTTGATAAAGGGGCCGCTGCTGCGCTTCCCGATCTCGTGGATGGCCTGGCTGACCAGTTCTTTGCCCGTGCCGCTCTCGCCGTAGATAATCACCGGTGCATCGGACCGGGCTGCGTTTTCGATAAGGTCGAATACCTGCCGCATGGCTGGGCTGGCGCCCACGATGCCATGAAAACCGTCCTGGGAGCGCAATTCCCGCCGGAAGGCCTCCAGCTGGTTGTCTTTTTCTATGAGGTCGGAAATGTCGGTGAGGGTGCCCACGGCGCCGATGACGTTTCCGGTGCTGTCTCTCAGCAGGGAACCATTACGCACTACGTGCACCGGGCTGCCGTCTTTCTTGTGAATCACCGTTTGGCGGGTGCGAATGTCGCCCCGGCGGAACAGCTCACACCAATGGCCGTCCCGGGATTCCTCGGAATGGTCGCAGGTGTCGCAGTTGAGGAGCATGCAGGTCTGGCCGATGAGTTCTTCCCGGGGGTAGCCGGTTATTTTTTCGAAGGCCCGATTGACGGAAACCATGGTTCCCCGCGTGTTGACGATCATAATCCCGTCGCGGATGGTGTTGACCACCGTTTTCCAGTACCGGTCCAATTCCTGGTCAAACATGGTGTTAAATCCTGTATAAAATTATACAACTGCCAAAGACATTTCCCTTAGCAGTTTAACACTTTTAGCACAAGCGTGTCTTTCACTCCAGAAAAATCCTGCCCATAACATCCTGAAATCGGGAAAGAAAATCTTTTCATACTTCCAGCACCATAAGATTGGCCCGTTTTTTGCTAGAGCTATCCACCTTAAACAGCGGCCAGGAGAGAACCACGATGGAGGAAAAGGCGGATTACACACTGGATGTACGGGGGACCATTTCCCCTTTCTCCCTCTTGAAGGTTTCTTTGCTCTTTCAGCAGATGAAGCCCCGGGAGGTGGTGGAAATCCTCGGCTGCGAGGCGGAAATGCAGCGGGACCTGTTGCGGTTGCTACCCGACGCCTCCTGGGTGGCCGTGGGGACTCCGGAGGACGGAGAGAACACCCATATCGCCCGGGTGCGGCTGCGCAAGTGCGCCGATTGAAGGATGAAAGATCCCATAACCAAAAGGAAGAATCCATGACGCAAGAAACCATTCGACTGAGAGGCAAAAAAGAGAGCGGGCTGGTGGAACAGGTCAAGGCGCTGCTCCCCGAAGAGGGCAACCTCAACCTCTGCCTCACATGTGGGGCCTGCGCTTCGGGGTGCCCGGCTACCGGGCTGGAAAACATGGACCCGCGCAAATTTCTGCGCATGGCCGCCTTGGGTCTGGACGAGGAAATCTCCACCACACCCTGGGTGTGGATGTGCTCCATGTGCCAACGCTGTATCTATGTGTGCCCCATGGAGATCAACATCCCCCAGCTGGTCTACAACCTCCGCGCCGCCTGGCCCAGGGAGAAACGGCCTAAAGGGATTTTGGGCTCATGCGACATGGCCTTGCGAAACGACAGCTGCAGCGCCATGGGGACCTCACCGGAAGATTTCCAGTTCGTGGTGGAGGACGTCCTCGAGGAGTACCAGGAAGCCCAACCCGAATTTGGCGAGATGCAGGCGCCCATCGACAAAAAGGGGGCCCAGTTTTTCCTCAACCAGAACTCCCGGGAACCGGTGACCGAACCGGACGAACTGGTTCCGTTGTGGAAGATCCTGCACCTTGTTGGGGCCGACTGGACCTACGGTTCCAAGGGGTGGGCCGGAGAAAACTACTGCATGTTTCTCTCCGACGACGACGCCTGGAAGCATATTACC
>CAZWGD010000073.1:0-8549 GCA_964633235.1 uncultured Desulfobacteraceae bacterium
AGCGGGCGCCTGAACTCTGCAAATCTGCGAACTTATTTTTGCGCGAACCCTAAGCAGCACTTTGGGGTTTGAAAGCCTTGAAGAGAGAAGCATCCATAATGGCTTCATAACCGCTAAGCTGGGCGATAACGGTATCATCAGCGGATAGAAAGGTGAAATCGCCCAGCATTTTATGGCGAGTGACCTCCCTCACGTCCAGGACAACAGTTACGGGTTCGTTTGGAAACCGGCGGCAATACTGTCGGTATGCGGCGCTGTAGCTCGGCAGGGATACCATTCCACGGGATTCGTAGCACCACAATGAAGCCATCTGGAAAGCCCCATCCAGCACCAGGGGATCACTGATCCAGCGACTTCTGAGGGGGGCTGCCACCCATTTTTCCGGCAAGGGGGCCGGAGAGATTTCGGCGACCATGGCATGGTCCGAAAAGCTGATTATTTTTCTAATGCCCTGTAATCGTTCTCCATGGAATAAAATCTTATCATAGACCGCATGCATGCCCCGCGTGTAGGGTGTCGGCTTGATATGCGACGATTTGTCGAATAGGGGCGCTTCGTCAAGGGTATCCGCCAAAACGGCTCTGGTCCGGGCATGAATCATCCTTTTTTTATCGCTCCGTCCCTGGATATTTCCGTTGCGGATCTCAAGGTTGACATGATAGGCGGATTCGGATTTGCAGGGCCTATCCGCCATGAGGCGAATGCTTTCATCTCCCCGGCATACGCGTATACCCGCCAACAGGCGCAGGTCGTCAAACCCCTGGAAAACCAGTCCGGGGTTGGCGTGCAGGGCGCTGTGGCCGAACCATTCCATCATCAGGGCCAAGGGAACCACGGGTGTGCCGTCCAGAACATGCGAGGTCAGGACCGGATAGCGATCCAGAGTGATTTTGCTCTTGAAGGCTAAGAAGAACGTATCCGCTTCCCCGGGCGGATGGGGCGACCCTGTCGTGGTAGGCAGCATCTTGACGTTATTGGGGGCCGTTTCGGCATGCACCCGGCTGCCGATCACGACCTCCACAGAGCCGCTTTTTGTATCCATGAGTTCATGAACCATGCATAGCCCACCTGACTGTAAAGGAATCAAGGCGATGTCCCGCTTGGTGAATTCACGTTTTAACGCATCGGATACCATGCCGCCTTCCCAGGGTCCCCAGTTGATCGATTTAACCCGGCAATCGGGCCGCATCAACGCTTCCCTCCGGGCGATTTTATTCAACCCCTCATTGGCCATGGCATAGTCAACCTGCCCCTGATTCCCCATTCTGGCGGCCACCGACGAGAAAAAAACCAGATATTTCAACGGATCCGGTCGGGTGGCCTCAAGAAGGTTCAAGGCGCCTTGGATTTTGGTGGACAGCACCTGTTGGAACTGCTCCGGCGTTTTTTCCAGAATCAGGCGATCCGCGATCACTCCCGCCCCGTGGATAACACCGCGTATGGGACCTTGTTGGGTATCGCGGATGGTGTGGATGATATCGACAACGGCGTCTGTGTTGCAGCAGTCAACAGGATAGTAGGTCACATGCGCTCCGGCTCTCTGCAGCTGCGCGAGATGCTGTTCAATTTCCCGGTTGATCATATATTTTTGAAAGGCGGACTCGATCTTTTGCAGAGACACTTGATCAGCGCTGAATTCATGCGTATGAATGGCCTTTTTTATTTCAGACTCTTTCTGCAGGGCGCGGAGCCATATCGGTTCGGAAAACGGTGCCCGTGACCTGCCCAGCAGGGCCAGATTAATTCCGTTTACCTGGGTGGCCAGGGCAATGGCAGCTGAAGCCGTCACCCCCCGGGCACCCCCCGTGATAACCACCACGTCTCCGGCTTCAAGCTCAACATCTCCATCTGGAAATGCCGCCGGCTGGAGAGTCGGAATCATGCGCCTGTCCGAGGGTTCAAAATAACCCATTTCCACCGGTCCCTGGGGATCACCGTTTAAGAGGTCATGGACAATCATGGCGGCAACATGGCCATGATCGCGGAGACGGGGATCTATATCTATGGCCCTGCAGAGCACATGTTCCCATTCGATGGCCGCCGTTTTCGCCACACCGGACAGGGCGCCTTGGAGGGAGTCCTTCAGGTGCTCTCCCCTGAAACCGAAGGCACCATCCAGCCGTGTAATAGTGGCCAGAAACGCACCACCTTTTTGGGCGGAAGCACGGAGCCTGGGTCCGCAGCGCTTGGCCAGCAGGAAGGCCTCTTTTAGAAATTCCCGAGTACATTTTTCCTGGGGGTCGGGGATAATAATCAACCCGCCCAGAGACTCGGTTTCCGGGGGTGCCTCTGATCCCTTGGAAATGATGCCCGTGATGCCCCTGCGCAGCAGTTCATCCCGGACGGCTTCCGCCAGACCGGTACGATCATCGGTAATGAAAACGCCTGCATCCGCCGGCAATTGCAGGGGCGGGCCGGGAGGACACGACCCTTCGGTCACCGTGACGATGCTTCTGGATATACTATCCAGGGCGGCTTCCCCTATAGGCTGCGTGGCTGTCGTCGGTTGCTCGAGCTCGGCAAGCGGCAGCGTATCCCGGGGTACAGCGGTTGTGGGCCGGGTTTCGTTGGCGGTCGGCTTTCTTACCGGTTCTTCTCCGGCAAGGTGCCTGGCGATGTGTCCCAAGGTTTTAAGGGTGCCTAATACTTCCGGAGCCACCGAAGGCAGGTCGGGATTTCTTTCTTCAAGGCTGGAGAGGATTTCGACCCGTTTGATGGAGTCGATGCCCAGGTCCGCCTCCATATCCATATCCGGGTTGAGCATCTCCACGGGGTAACCGGTGAGCTCGCTGACCACGGCCATCAAAGCTTCCTCGATTTCCGTTTTTCCTTGCATGGTTGCTGCCCTGGGTGCCCCTCCCGTCCGTGGCCTTTCTTCCCCGCCCACGGATACGGGATGCGGGGACCCCTGTATTTCCCCGCCGTCTGCACTGCTCAGATGGTGAACGATCTGCTTTAACGTTTTCAGGCTTCCCATCGCTTCAGGCGAAACCGAAGGCAGGGAGGGGAATTTTTCTTCCAGATTAGATAATATTTCCACGCGCTTAATGGAGTCGATGCCCAGATCGGCTTCGATGTCCATATCCAGACCAATCATCTCCCTGGGATAACCGGTAAGCTCGCTGACAACCTCGATCAAGCCGGTTTGAATCATGTCGGACGAGAGAAGAGGGTCTGACGGAACGGGGCTTGATGGAACGGGGTCGGGCAGGACGGAATCTGATGGCATGTCTGCTGACCGCTGAATCGCCGCACCCTCTTCTTCAGCCAGATCGGCAACGATTGTATGGCGTTCCGGTGGCGTGGACAACCGTTGATCCGGTGAGGTTTCGACCGTCTGCCGGGCACTCTCCATCATCTTTTGGAGAGTCCGGTTTGTTTCGGTCTGGGTGGTTAAAAAAAGCTTATGGGCCTCGGTAGTTTGTTGTTGAAGTGCCTGTATCGATTTCAGGCCTTGCTGAATCACGGCTAGAGCTTCCGGGGCGGCGGGAGCATACGGCTGTGTGTGCTGACGCTTGGAGGGGGAGGCGGTATGGGGCCCTATATTTTTGATGGACGGGCTGTTTGCGGCCTCCGTTTTTTCCGCGTAAAGAATATCCGGCGTCGGGATGGTCTCGGGGTTGCTTTTATTGAAAGGATTGATGTCCTCTCGATTTTTTACCGCTTGCGAGCGGCGGTCCTCTTGGGTAGCACGCGATTTTCGGTAGTTGGATCCATTGATGGGTATATTCATGACCGGCTTTTTAGAGGCGGCGGGTTGTTGCAGCGGGTCCCACCGGCTTAGCGTCACCGGGTAGCCCAGGGCTGCGATCCGGCAAAGGGCCCCGGCCAGGTCGAAGACACCCGATTTTTTCCCTGCTGATCCATCTGTGGCAAGGGCGTGGAACTGCCGGCCTTTTAGAATGGCCTTTACCAGCCCGGTCAGGACCGCTTTAGGACCTACCTCCACAAAGGCCCCCACACCTTGAGCATACATATTCTCGATTGTGCTCAAAAAATCCACCGGGCACAATATCTGATCGGCCAACAGCTTTTTAGCCTCTTCAGCTCCGCGAGGATAGGGGCGGCCGGTGGTATTTGAAAATACGGGAATTCCGGTGGATCGATATGTCACCCGGGCCAAGGCCTTTTGAAATGGTATTTGGGCGTCTTTTACCAAACGGCTATGGAAAGCCGCGGCTACGGGCAATCTAAGGGTTCTGAATTTTTGGGCTTTACACAGCTTCTCGGCCTGGGCGATGCCCTCCAAAGATCCCGACAAGACCCCCTGAGCTGGGCTGTTTTTATTGGCCAGGATAACATCGACCCCAGAGGCGTCTATCAGCGCGCTGAGTTCCTGCATAGGCGCTCTTACCGCCAGCATGGCCCCATTGGCCCGGTTTGCACCCCCGGCCGCATCGGCCATGAAGCGACCCCTGGAAACGGATAGAAAGGCCATATCGTCTAGATCGATGCGCCCGGCCGCATAGAGGGCGGATAGCTCTCCGTAGCTGTGACCGCAAGTGGTATCCGGATAAAGGCCGAAATAAACCAGAAGGTCGAGCAGCCCGATGCTCATGGCTCCGATGGCGGGTTGGGCCACATCGGTTTGCCTTAATTTTTGCTCTTGGATCTGCCGCGCTTTCTTTTCCCGGGTATTAATGGGGAAGATATAGTCACTCAAGCGTCCCGGACCCTTAAAATAGGCGTTGATTTTCTCAAAGGCGTTCAGGACCTGGGGAAAATTGCAGGCCAGGTCACGCCCCATATCGACATACTGACTTCCCTGTCCCGGGAAGATAAATGCCAGATCACCCGGCTTTTCCCCCCGGCCGTAAAATGTACCCGATAGGGTATTTTTGTCCTGCCATGCATACTGTTCCCGGTTTTCCCGAAGATCATTTATGGTCTTTTTAAACAGTTTCGAAAGCGTCTCCGTTGACGGGGCTGAAAGATTGACGGCCATGAGCAACCGAAAACTGGCGCTGGCGTTGAAGGTTTCCCTGGAGGAGGCGGCTTTGCGGGCGATTTCCACGGCCGTTACCCCCCTGTCCAAGGTCTGAGACCAACTGCTGAGCTGCTGGTGCAGATCCTTGGGCGTGTCCGCGCACAGGGCCACGATTTCAACGGATCCATTCCAGGAGATGCGTTCCTTTTGGGGTTTGTACTCCTCCAGCACCGCATGAAAATTGCTTCCACCGAACCCGAAGGAGCTGACGCCGCTCCGGCGGGGATGATGCTGATTGGATAGCCAGGGTCTGGATTGGGTGTTCAGGTAAAACGGGCTCTCACCGATAGCGAGTCCCGGGTCCGGGGTTTCGGCCTTCAGGGTGGGCGGGAGCACTTTATTATAAAGCGCCAGAGCTGACTTGATGATACCGGCCGATCCCGCTGCTGCCTTAGTATGACCGATCATGGATTTGACGGAGCCGAGGCAGCAGGTTGACCCGGCGCCAAAGGTGCCCTCACCCTCAGGACCCCGTTCAGGATCTCTTGGGGGCGAAAACAGCTCCTTCAAGGTTTGAAATTCGGTTTGGTCCCCCACCCGTGTTCCGGTGCCGTGGGCTTCCACCAGTTCAACGGTGTCGGGCGCCACATCCGCCAGCCGGTAGGCCATACGTAACGCCTTAACCTGCCCCTCGCGCCGGGGGGCGTAGATGCTTTGGGACTTTCCATCGGATGAGGACCCCAGGGCCTTAATCACGGCATAGATCCGGTCGCCGTCTTTTTCCGCATCAGCAAGCCGTTTCAGGACCAAGATGCCGACCCCTTCACCCAACAGGGTGCCGTCGGCGTTTTTGGAAAACGGCCGAACATCACCCGTTGGGGATAAGAGCTGGGATTTGGAAAAACAGGTGTGCATGAAGATGTCGTTCAGGGTATCGACACCGCCGGTAATCACCATGTCGGAATGGCCGGAGATCAGCTCCATGATGGCCAGATGCACGGCACTGAGTGAGCTGGCGCAGGCCGCGTCCACTACGCAGTTGGTGCCCCCGAGGTCAAGACGGTTGGATATGCGGCCGGCCACGACATTGCCTAAAAGCCCGGGGAAAGACGACTCCTGCCAGGAAACATAGGAGTCCGAGATGCGTTCGATGATTTCCTCGCTTTGAGCGGAAGGAATGCCGGCATCCGCCAGGGCTCTGCGCCAATGGGGGTGCCCCAGACGGGCTCCCAGGGGAATCACCAGTTCCTGGGTGCCCGTGACCCCAAGGATAACACTGGTTTTTTCCCGGTTAAACTGGCGTTTCCCGCAATACCCCGCATCTTTCAGGGCCATCTTGGCCGCCACTAGGCCGAATAGCTGTGAGCTGTCGGTGGCTTCAAGCGAGGAGGGCGGAATACCGAATTCCGAAGGATCAAAGTCAATCGGTGACAGAAAGCCACCCCGTTGGGCATATATATGATCCGGTTTGTGGGGATCGGCGTTAAAATAATCCTCAGGTGACCAGTGAGATTCCGGTACGTCCGTAATAGCGTCGATCCCGTTATACAGTAACCGCCAATACTCTTTGAGCCCCTGTGATTTGGGAAAGAAGCATGACATGCCGATGATGGCCACCGGCCGATGTTGATCATTTTTTTCTTGGGCTACCTTCAATGGTTTACCTTCTGATGCTGTTCATTTTTTGGTTATCCATCAAGCAGATCGGAGATCTTCGACAAGCGCATGGGCGGGAAGAGATCCCCCACCGGTGCCACTTGAACATCCTGGGCCTGGAGCCAGTTGACGCGCGTCAGAACGGCGGCTCCCATGAGCAGGTTCATGGCGACAGTAACGGATTGGCGATCTTCCAACGGTTCAAGGAAGGTTCCTTTCACCCATTGGTTGAAGGCTCCCATGGATGGGCCGCACCAGATCTGATAATCGATTTGCCTGTCGGGCGCGCCGGTTTTGGCCCAGGTGGACGATTTCCCTAAGTATGACCGAAAAACAAGGGCCATTTTATGTTTGGGATCTTTTTCAGCTCTGACAATCTCTTGGGGGTTTTTGGTGGTGAAGTAGCTTTTGGTTCGTTGCCACTCTTGGTCATAGCTGCACTTGAAATAGGTCTTTTCAAGCAGTGCTTTCTGCTCCGAGGGAATCACGTCAAACGCACTGTAAGTCGTATATAGATCGAATAGTTTAGCCGCCTTCATGGGGAACATGGAGCCGCGCTTTAACACCTGTACCTTGATACCCATTTCAAACATATCCGCCGCCGGTGCCATGATCACATCCGCCTGCCGGGCCTCGGCAAGCATTTGGCGAACCCTGGTCGAGGTTCCGGATTCGGTACAGGCTTGATGAATCGATCCGGCCAGAATATAGTCGGCGCCCATAGCAAAGGCCGCTGCGGCCGCCTGGGGTGTGGCGATCCCCCCGGCCAAGCCCACTCCAGGAGGGACGGCGTAGCAGTATTTTTGGGCAAGACGGTGTCTCAAAGCCGACATAATGGGGAAAAGGGTGATGGCCGGTCGGTTGTCGGTATGGCCGCCGGAATCCGCCTCGGCGGTGATGTCGTCGGCCATGGGTACCTGTGCGGCCAGCGCAGCCTCTTGCCCGGTGATGCGTCCGGACTGCACCAGTTCTTTTAACAGCTTGTCAGGCGGGGGTGACATGAATTTTTTGGCCACTTCGATGCGGGATACCTTGGCCATGATCCGGTTGGGGCAGATGATCCCCCCCCCATGATCCCGGTGGGTGCCCTTGACGCGATAGTACACCAGGGGGAGGGTCAGATCCAGATAAGCCGAGGCGCTGATCAGCCGGACACCCCTGTCAAGGTACAACCGGACCACGGCTTCCTCCCACATAGGGTCGCTGGGCGCGTGGATCAGGTTGAAGCCGAAAGGTGCGGCGCCCAGGCGCTGTTGTACTTGATGGATGGCCCTGTCGATGTCCTCTACGGCCATACCCGCGGATCCGAAAAACCCGAGCATCCCGGCCTTTCCCATAACCGCCACCATGTCGACCGACGTGATACCGTTTGCCATGGCACCCACGATATATGCGTACCGCAGGCCATGTCTTCTTTTAAACTGAATGCCGCCCAGGGTTTGGGGGCCGAGCGGTGGAACATAGGCTCGCAAGGCGTATTTGTTCGGATCCGCCGGCGGCTGATGCACCCAAGCCCGTATATCTTGTGTGCATGCACCGATACGACCGTTTCGGCTTTCAAGAACCGTCATGGGCTTGGTCACTTGATAGAGCGTTTGTTTGAGGGCCTGCTCCCCCCAGACAACAGGACCCGCCGCCTCTACGCGCCCCGCGGATCCAATGTCCCCATGTAATTCCAATTGGCTCATAAACTGGACGTGTCTTTTCCGCTATACCGCTGCCCTTGATGAATGCATTCGGGTACCCTGATCCTGATTGACATTTATCAGCTGCAGTCCAGCAGGGGCCGATTGCATATGTCCATTGCTAGCATAAACCTAAAATATATTTTAACATAATCGATATGTCAAGATAGAGTTGAGGTCGAAACAGCGTTTCGGTGGATGTTAACAAGCTGTATTTATAGTGATATGCGGAAGATAGCTTCTCTGCGGCCAGCTGCGGAAGATGGTGTCCGATCCTGGTT
>CAZWGD010000074.1:0-8478 GCA_964633235.1 uncultured Desulfobacteraceae bacterium
CGAGGGGTCTCTCATCCGGCATGCCCTTAAAACGGATCAGATTTTTTCGATGATCTTATGGGGTCCTCCCGGGTGCGGGAAAACCACGCTCGCCCGTATCCTGGCAAAGGAAACCCGGGCTTATTTTGTTCAATTTTCGGCGGTATTGTCCGGTGTCAAGCAAATACGGGCCGTGATTCAGACCGCTGAAGAGCAGCGCGCCCTGAACCGTAAGACAGTCCTTTTCGTGGATGAGATTCACCGCTTCAATAAAAGTCAACAGGACGCCTTTTTGCACCATGTGGAAAGCGGGCTGATTACGCTTATCGGTGCCACAACGGAGAACCCGTCCTTTGAGGTCATCCCCGCGCTGATGTCCAGGTGCCGGGTAATTACCCTGGACCCGCTGTCGGATAAAGAGATCGCCACGATTATTGAAAACGCGCTTGCGGATGAAATCCGGGGATTGGGAAGGCTGGGATTGGGGCTTACCCCCAATGCCCTGGCACATCTGGTCCGCTTGGCCGATCAGGACGGGCGCATGGCTTTAAACAACCTTGAGGCGGTTGCTGCGATCGTTACTGCGGGTAAGGTGCGGAAAGCGGGTGTTGCCGCCAATTTGATCGCCCTTGATGATCTGACGCGTGCCCTGCAGAAAAGAGCCCTGGTCCACGACAAGACAGGTGAATCACATTATAATCTCATTTCGGCGTTTCATAAAAGCCTTAGGGGGAGCGACCCCGATGCAGCCCTTTATTGGTTGGGGCGCATGTTGGATGGCGGGGAGGATGCCTTGTATATTGCCCGCCGAATGGTTCGCTTCGCCACCGAGGATATCGGTAATGCGGACCCCTACGCTCTCAGCACTGCCTTGAATGCCTTGGAAGCCTTTCGTTTTCTCGGGCATCCGGAGGGTGACCTGGCCCTTGCTCAGGCGGCGGTTTATCTTGCCACAGCACCTAAGAGCAACAGCATTTACACCGCTTACGGCAAGGCGTTGGCAGCGGTCCGTAAATCAGGGGCGCTTTCCGTACCGCTTCACATCCGCAACGCTCCTACAGGGCTAATGAAAGCACTCGGGTATGGAAAGGGGTATAAATATGCCCACAATTACCGGGATGCGCTGGTGGAGCAGACCTGTTTGCCGGATAAGCTGGTGGGGGAGCAGTACTATGCGCCGACAAACAGGGGTTATGAAAAAACCATCAAACAGCGCCTGGACAAGTGGCGCAGGCTGAAGGCCGAACGCTTTTAGAACCTGTCTGCAAGTAAATTGTGCCAGCTATTTTCGGATAGGTTCTCAGATCACGTATAGATAATATTCAGCGGCAGGGGTGCGTATTTTTTTGAGCCGGGCTTGGGTAAAAGGTATTGCCCCGTAACGGTAACCCAGTTCAAATCAGGCTTAATTTCCCGTAATTTACCGTCCTGGGGGGGCTCGGCGTGGTGGGTGTGAGCATAGACGGTTTCAAAGAGGCAAATCCCTGACTTTCCCCTCCTGGCAACCACGAAGTTCCTTTTGAACCGGTTCAGGGTCAGGTGGTTTGATTCCGCGATATCAACCATTTTAGGGTGGCTGAATTTCATCAAAACCGTTTTGGAAACCCCCTGTTCCGATACCCGTATCATCGCCCTTGACTCACTGCTTCCCGCGTATACGGTGGTAATGCACGGTATCCGCTTCAGGTACTGCGCGGCAACAATGGCGGCGGTTCTCCTTCCTCCGGACATCACCGGTTGGGCGTAGTATTCAAAAAATTTTTTTTGAACCATCTCGGCGTAGCGATCTCCCCTTTCATAGAGGTCCTGGGAGATGTATCGCAGATATTTGGCCATATTTTCTGAGGCCTCGGCAATGGGACAGTCGATGCGTACGTGAAAATGAGACAACGCATAGCGGTCGCTTATCTTCCCGGCCGGATCTCTTTGAATCAACAGCGCATAATCCACGGGCAGCAGCAGATTAAATAAATCTGTGAAATGCTTAGACTCAACGAACTTACGCGTTCTGTCAAAGGATTCGTCCAGGGGAAGATTCCTGGATTGAAGAAGATTGGTTTTGGTGGTTTTATTAACGTCGAAGAAGCGGATATATTTTTTAAAGGTTTTGGGAATGGAATCTTCCACAAAGATAACCAGAAAGGTGTTCTGGCACTCGTACTCCACGTCCGGGATGCGTGCCCGGGGTTTTAATTCCCGCTTTTCCACGAAGGGGTATTTTATCTTTTTCTGGGCAAAACGGTTGTACGAATCCACAAGGGCATGCTGAAGCAGATGTTCGTCCAGATCGTCTCTTAAAAGCTCATAATAGGAACGTCTCAGCCGGTCCAGCCGACTCAACTCTTCTCTATCCCGCCAGTAGGCCATTTTTCTCGTTTTATCGGTGATGGGGTAAAAAGAAATGATTCCGGGCTCAAATTGCCTTCAGTACCGCCAGTGTATCAATAGTACAGGGTAAAGTCCATATATTAAAACATAACAGGCAGATTTCTCACACGTTAGCAGGGGGGATTGAGAGCAAGGCGGCATGCCGGTTCCCTTTTTTGGGGGAGAATGCTATAAACCGTTTTATGGCATACAAGATAAATATTTTGGGGTGCGTTAGCGAACGTCGGGGTATTACTCTCCAGACTTCTCCCTCTAGGCTTCCCAAAAGCCTTATCTTGAGTTCTCGATATGCGGCCCCATCTCACACCGCGTCCCCTGCGGACAGGTGAAAAAGATGATCTGCCGCTAGGGACCAAAAGCCGATGCCCAGGCATGCATCGGGGGTGAAAAACCGGAGGTGGTATGGTAGATGCGCTGACTTTTGATGATGTGCTTCTTGTTCCCTCATACAATCATTGGGGATCGCGAAAGATCGTGGATATCTCGATTGAAGACCGAAGCGGGAAACTCCATTTGGATCTTCCCCTAATGACTGCCAACATGGATACGGTTACGGAAACCGAAATGGCCGATTTCATCGGCAAACAGGGCGGCATCGGGGTATTGCATCGTTTTATGTCTATCGGTGACAACGTAACCATGTTCAGGGCCTGTCGCTATCCGACGTTCGTTTCCCTAGGCTGTTCAAAGGCGGATTTGGAGCGGGCCGAGGCCCTCCGGGATGCCGGTGCCGACAAATTCTGTGTGGACGTGGCCCATGCGCATGCCAAATATGTGGGCAAAACGCTAAAGCATATCCGCCAGATGCTTGGCAAAAGCGTCTGTATCATGGCGGGCAATGTGGCCACCTATGCCGGTGCCGACTATTTGGCTTCCTGTAGCGCCGATATTATCAAGGTTGGCATCGGGAGCGGTTCGGTTTGTACCACCCGCATAAAAACCGGCGTCGGTGTTCCCAGCCTGACGGCGCTCAAGCAGTGTGCCAGGGTAGACCGCTCTATTGTGGCGGACGGCGGCATCAGAACACCCGGTGATATTGTCAAGGCCCTGGCCTTCGGGGCTGACTTCGTTATGCTGGGCAGCATGCTGGCGGGGACCCGCCCGACACCGGGAGCGGTGATCAGCCGCAAGACAGCCCGGGGTGGGGTTGTTCGTGTGAAGGTCTATCGGGGAATGGCCAGCAGTGCCGTCCACGACGCCTATCACGGCGGAATGGCGGAATGGAAAACGGCAGAGGGGATTTCTACGGAGGTGCCCTACCAGGAAACGGAAAATGAGATCATTGCCGATGTCATCGGCGGTCTGAGATCAGGGCTGACTTACGGAGGGGCGGCGACCATCCGGGAACTCCAGCGAAAACTCGATTACATCTGCATTACGCCGGCCGGCAGGGCCGAAAGTTCGCCTCACAGAGTCGGTTAGGGCAGTTTGAATTCAGCTGGTACCCTTCAGCAAATTGAGATTTTTCCGGGCGAAGTCGATGCCGGGATCAAGAGACAGGGCCATTTGATAGTATTCAATGGCCTTTTTCTTTTTTCCCATCTCACGGTAGTTGGAGGCGATATTGGCATAATCGATGGCGGATCCAGGGTCCAGTTGAATCACCCTTTTAAACTGTTCGATGGCTTGGGCATGGTTTTTTAGCTTGAAATGGCAAAATCCCATCAGGTTGTGGATGTCCGTACGCTCCGGATCGACGGCCGCCCCCTGTTCCAGGATCGTAAGGGCTTGGGTATAGCGGCCCTGGTCTTTCAGACAGACGCCCATATAGGAATAGATGCTTGGCATATCCTGCCGATGGGGCTCCAGGGAAAGGGCATCCCCAAAGTGACGGTAGGCCGTTTTGGGATCGTCCATATTGAGGAAACACGAGCCCAGATAAAATTTAATATAGTACTTGCCGGGCAGCATGGCATCGATGTCGAATAACTTCCGCGCGGCGATGTTTGCCGGAAACTTGTCGAGCAGCAACTTGCCGGCAAACATGGCGACACTTGTATTGTGGGCACGCTCACGGAAATGGGCCCCCGGGACGATGGTATAGAAAGCCGGAATCTTGAGGAGGGGATGGGTGGTATCGATTGCCAGAACCTCCATATCTTTCTGCGCCAGGGCTTCTACGCAGCTTTCCACCTCATGGCGAATATTGTGGCTGGCCCGGTTTGGAAGGGTGTCGATATCGACCATGACCCCGGGATGGGTGATGAATCCGGCGTCCTTGATAGCGGTGAATTTGGGGAGGCCGCTGGCTTCATAGCAGCTTCCGGAGTTGAAATCCCCGGCCAATTGGGCCACTTCCGTAAGGGCCCGGCTCAGGGCTTTTTGCGGGTCCGGTGAGGTTCCCGCGGTCCACACGATTTCGCTTGTTTCCGGAAATGTTGCCGGATCATAGGCCAGCATGCCCACGGTGGGAATGCCCATGGACAGCGAAAAATCGGAGATAAAAAAGTGGATGCCGCAGCGTCGGTATTTGGAGATCATTTCCAACACCAGGGGGTTGGTGGCCGAATCCGGCCTGATGCCCGGTACGCGGAGACCGTTCCGGCTGACGATCGACGAGGTGTGCCGTTCGACGATCTCGCAGATTCCCTGGACCAGGGCTTCTTCAACACAGTTGCCGGCGGAAGGGCCGTTATAGGCGTTGATGGCGAAAAACCAGTCAAATGGGATCAGGGCCTCTTGGCCCTGTGTCAAGCGATATCCACGAGTCCATTTCAGGGGGAGATCTTCAAATATTTTACGGGCCACAGGGAGATCGTCGGACGTATCATGGACCGATGCGGCGATCATTTCAAAGGGGATGGCTTCCGCCTTTACCTGAGGATATTTCTTCTGGCAAAAGTTGTTCGCCTTGCTGCTGAAGCTGAAAAAGCTAAACCGTTCAGCCAGTTCCATAACGGCGCTGGCTTCGGCCTGCTCGGGGGTAGCCCCCTTGCCCATTTGTTTGCGGGTCCCGGTTACCCGTATCGCGTCTGGTGCGCATTTGGAAAAGAAAACCGGGATGCCCAGACGTCCGTTGTCGATTCTAACCGTTTCCTGGAGGATCTTAAGGTCAATTTTTTCCAAGCGTGCCTTAAACCTTTTTACGGTTTCCGCCGGGTGTCTGATCTTGTCCTGGTCAGCCGTGACCTCTTTGAAGGCGTCCTGCAGTTCGATGATGCTGCTCATACCCTCTCTTTCCTGTTATCGTTTTCCAGAAAAAGCTTTTGGACGGTGTTATCAGTCGCTTCCCTTCAACCTCGTACGAACTACCCGCCTTTCTCGGGGGAGCTCCTTCTAACCATGCAAAAGCATTATCTGTAAAGCCTATGGTTTATGATGAACTTGAATGCTACGGTTGCTCGCTTTCGGTCAGCAGTCCGGCCTCAATCAAAATTGCCCTGATCTCGGATCTGTCCCTGCGGGTTGCCGGCAGGAGCGGCGGGCGCGGATTGCCCCCAAAATAACCCAACATGTCCATAGCGGCCTTCAAGCCTGCAATTCCGTAAGTGGCCGTGACGGCATTATTCAACGGCAGCATCAGGAGCTGACCGCGTTTGGCCTCTTCAACGCGTTGGTTGCGGACATCCTCGAAGATCTTCACACAGGCTTGGGGGGCCACATTGGCCAGGGCCAGGATGCCTCCGGTACACCCCAGTGAAAGGCCGCCAAACAGCACGCCGGCCGTGCCTACCAGCACGGCGAAGCCGTCGGCTGCGCCGTTTAAGTACTGTCCCAGCAAATTGAGGTTGCCCGAACTGTCTTTAATGCCCATGATATTGGGATGATGGGACAGGTGCCACACGGTTTTGGCCGCCAAATTCAGGTGCGTAAACTTGGGAACATTATACAGCAGCACCGGTATGGGGACATTATCGGCCACGGTGATATAGAACTGCACAAGGGCCTCGTGGGTCATATGGCCGCCATAATAGTGGGGTGTCGTCAACAGGGCGGCCCGAGCTCCCAATTCAGCGCTGTCACACGTCAAGCGGATGGTTTCGGCCACACCTTCACAGGCGGTTCCAGCGACCACCGGCCTTTGATCGGGGACAGCCTGAACCACGGTTTTGATGACCGCGCGTTTCTCTTTTTCCGACAAATAGACATACTCACCGTTGGACCCCAGGGTTACGATACCGGCAATATCTGTCCGGCACAGCTTTTTGACGTTTGATATCAGCTTGTCAAAGGCCACCTTGTCATTCTCAAAGGGCGTTGTGATGGGCGGGTAGACACCGTCTAAACGGATACCGTTCATTTTGCGGTCTCCAAATTGTACGTTCAGTTAGCGCTCTGTAGAATATTAGCGCACACGCTTTGGCCAGTTGCCATAACTCCTGTAATGCTTATTGTGGATAAAAACAACTCTGTATCATTAGCATAAAGGCGGTATTTATGAAAAAAATAATTGTATGGACCCTATGGTTACTTTTAGCGACTTCATTCACAAGTCTCTACGCAATAAAAGCCGATGCCTCTGAAATGCAGCCGCCGGCTTCCGGTAAAATTGTCGGTGGATATCGTATCCTGCCCATTCAGGCAGCGCAACAGAAAGTGCGCTTAACGGCTTACCGCGGTGATTACATCAAATTTGCGTTTGACGATTCTATTAAAAATCCGGTTTTGTCAATACCCTTATTGTCAATTCAAGAAAGCCTGCCGCGGGACTTTCAGAAGGCCCCTTTTTTCAAGTTAAAAAAGACGGGTGTTTACGCCTTTTCACTGGGGAGGGTCAGCGGAGAGATAAGGGTTGTTGAGTTCCGCCGTCAGCATTACCGGGAGATTACAGCCCGGGAAGCCGCCACGCTTTTGGAAAACAGGAGCACCCTGGTTTTGGATGTGCGCACCCCTGCGGAATTTAAACAGGGACATTTGAAAGCTGCTGTCCTCATACCCGTGCAGGAACTTCAGCTGCGGGTAAAAGAGCTCTCCGCCCATAAAAATGGGGACATACTTTTATACTGTGCCACTGGAAACCGCAGTACCGTGGCATCCAAAATACTCTCTGATCTGGGCTTCAAGCATCTTTACAATTTGCGTCACGGCATCGTTGACTGGCTCAGGGAAAAGCACCCCGTCGTACGCTGATATTGGGATGATGCCTAACCGGGGCACATGCAACTATGGCCGTTTGCCCTAACGTCGCCTGAACTTTTAAGCTTAAAACACTTCTGCTCTTTTTCAGCGAATGCGGTTCAGCTTGCGATGCAACCTTAGGGCCTATTTCTGTTCGCCGCCGTTTTTTTGGGGGCCAAGTGGGTAAGCTTTGTTTCCGGTTGGTGATAGCGGCGATAATAATGTGTCAGGGTTGTGTAAGTAAACACCGTGTTAAGCAGGGGAATTCTAATCAGATACCAGAACATCCAATAGGAAAGAAGGAGCGCTACGATCCAATCCAGAAAATATATTGCCGAAAAGGGAAGGAAGGAACCGAGCTTGGGTACTTGATGATATGTTGCGTGCAGCCTGTATAGCAGATATGACATCACGGGAACCGAACCAAGATAGGATAATAAAACGGCCCAGGAATGGCCCGCCTCCACGGCCCTTTTGCGGCAATAGCCCATGCATCGCAAGCAAACTTCGCAATGGTACGTCCAGTATGGACGCTTCTTTTTACCGACAGGCCGCATCTTGATGGCCTGATTGGGGCAGAACTTGGCGCACAGTCCGCAACCTACACAGCGGTTGTTGGAAAACATGACCTTGGCCATAAATAATTTTCCGATTAAAAGATAGCCGATGGGGAAAAGCGGATAGAGCCACAGGATGCCGATGCTCCACAGTGCCTCCCACAGGTTGTTGCGCGTGAGATAGACGCGACGTCCTTTCACGATGCGAGGCACTAGTCGCGACAGCTTCCGCTCCGCCCCCTTTGAGATGCTGCGTACATTTTTAGCGTGCAGACCCCAGTGAAAATTGATGAAATTGGACGGCATGTCCAGGCTGAAGAGCCCCCGAGGCCGATATCCCTTTATCAGCATGAGCAAAGCGGCTAAAAAGGTGCCCAGGCCCGCTACACCGGGAATGCGCAGGGGCCCCGCTTTAATCCCCCCGCGGGTAGCCGCGCACAGGGCCGGGACGCCGTTTTGTCTATCCATTTTCAACAAAAACTTAATCATGGACCAG
>CAZWGD010000075.1:0-8450 GCA_964633235.1 uncultured Desulfobacteraceae bacterium
GTACGCTGTGGGGGTGCTTGCGGATGCCCTCGGTCAGCAGCCCGCCCTGTTCGAACCCGATGTATCCCGGAGGGGCGCCGATAAGCCGTGCCACGGCGTGTTTTTCCATGTACTCGCTCATGTCAAAGCGCAGGAAATGCACATTTAGAAGGCGGGCCAGCTGCCGGGAAACCTCCGTCTTCCCTACACCCGTAGGGCCGGTAAACAAAAAAGAACCCACTGGTTTTCCCGGGCTGCGCATCCCGGCCCGGGAACGCTTGATCGCCGTTACCAGGGATTTGATAGCGGTGTCCTGGCCAAAGACCACTTGCTTGAGGTTTTCCTCCAGGGTTTCCAGACCGACCCGATCCTTGGCAGATACGTTTACCGTGGGGATGCGGGCCATTTTGGCGACAATCTTTTCGATGTCGGAAGGGTGGATTTTTTTGCGGCCGGATGCACCGGACACCCGTATGAAGGCCCCGGCTTCATCAATGACGTCAATGGCCTTGTCCGGCAAAAAGCGATCGTTTAAAAATTTAGCGGACAGGGTCACGGCCATCTTCAGCGAGGCCTCCGAATACGAAATGCCATGGTGGTTCTCATAGCGGGATCTCAGGCCTTTTAAAATCTTAAGGGCTTCTGGTGCCGTGGGTTCCGAGATCTCGATTTTCTCGAAGCGTCGCGACAGGGCACGATCTTTCTCAAAATGATTTTTATACTCTTCGTAGGTGCTGGAGCCGATGCACCTGAGCTCCCCCGTGGAAAGGGCCGGCTTGAGGATGTTGGAGGCATCCATAGAGCCGCTGCTGGTGGCCCCCGCGCCCACAATGGTATGGATTTCATCGATAAAGAGAATGGCGCCCTTCCGTTTCTGGAGCGATGCCAGCACCCCCTTGAGCCTCTGCTCGAAATCTCCGCGGAACTTGGTGCCGGCCAGCATGGCCCCCAGATCAAGGGTAAAGATGCGAATTTCCTTAAAGATTCCGGGCACGTTTCCACTATGTATTTTCAGGGCCAATCCCTCCGCCATAGCGGTTTTGCCCACACCGGGATCACCCACGAAAATCGGATTGTTCTTGCGTCGGCGGCAAAGCACATTCAGGGTCCGCTGAATCTCCGCATCCCTGCCGATTAAAGGGTCGAGTTTCCCCCGGGCGGCCTGCCGGACCAGATCAACGGTAAACATCTCCAGGGGATCCGCCTTTTTCTTCGTCCGGGTTTGGCCTGATCTTTCAGCATCGCCAGGCGTCTCCGCCGGCAGCAGCTTTGAAGTGCCGTGAGAAACGTAATTGAGGACTTTGAGACGGGTGATACCGGCGGAAGAGAGGATATATTCCGCCTGGGAGTCCTTTTCCATGAAAATGGAGGCCAGCATATCACCGATGGCCACCTCCTGCTTTTCAGCCGAGCGGGCATGATCCAGGGCCCGCTGAATGGTACGCTGGAACCCCATGGTTTGCTGCAGCACGTACTCCCGGTCCTGGGGGACGGCCTCCATACGCGTATCAAAGAAGTTCTCTATTGCACGCTTGATGCTTTCCACATCACCGCCGCAATTTTCGATGATTTCCACGCCTTCCTTGGCATACAGAATGGCGAAAAGCACGTGTTCGATGCTGACGTACTCATGGCGCCTCTTCTTGGCCTCCCTGACCGCCATCCCCAGCGTTTCTCCGAGGGCTTTACTGATCATGACTCAATCTTTCTCCATGGTGCATTTCAGCGGGAACCCGTTTTCCCGCGCCAAGGCGTGCACCGTCTCTGTTTTGGTCTCGGCGATTTCATAGGGATAAACCCCGCATACCCCGACGCCCTTTTCGTGGACATTGAGCATGATGCGGGTGGCATCTTGCACGGTTTTCTGAAACACATGCACGAGAACCTGAACCACGAACTCCATGGAGGTATAATCGTCATTGAGAAGCAGCACCCTGTACATGGGGGGCTCCTTCACCTCCTCCAGGATGTCCGATGATATCTCGGATTCCCAATCACTATCGTATTGGCCCATAAATCATGCTCTCCGGACAGTTCATTTCCCACAGCACTTCTTATACTTCTTCCCACTGCCACAGGGGCACGGGGCGTTGCGCCCGACTTTTTTAGAGGTTCTCTGCACCGGCTTTTTGGTGGTCTCTGCGCCATCACCGCCGGAAAAGATCAGCTTCTGTTCCTTGGGTTTTTGCAGTTCGTCAATGCTTTCAGGCTGGGCGATCTGAATTCTGAACAGGATTTCCAGGGTCTCTTCCTTGACCCTGGAAATCATGCTGTTGAACATGTCGAAGCCCTCTTTCTTGTATATAATCAAGGGGTCCTGCTGGGCATACCCTCTTAGGCCGATACCCTCCTTCAGATGGTCCATGGACAGGAGATGGTCTTTCCACAGGCTGTCCACGGTCTGCAGCATCACGATACGCTCCAGGTTCCTGAGATCTTCCCCGCCGATCTCCTGCTCTTTGCGGTCATAGATCCGTAGCGCGGCGTCCTCAATATACTGGGACAGTCCGTCCTGGTTGAGACCGTCCAGGGTATCCTCGTCAAGCGGCTCCAGGTGAAAGTTGAACTGTTTAAATACGGTTTCATACAGCCCCTTCAAGTCCCATTCCTCGGGCAGCGTCCTTTCTTCCGCATAGGTACCGGCGATCTCCTCGGCGCGTTCGCTGATCATTCCCTCTATGGCCGGTTTCAGATTTTTTCCCTTAAGGGCTTCCCGGCGCTGCCGGTAGATCACCTCACGCTGCTGATTCATCACGTCATCGTACTCAATCAACTGCTTGCGGATATCGAAATTGCGGCCCTCGACCTTGGTCTGGGCATTCTCGATGGCTTTGCTGATCAGGTTATGCTCGATGGGTTCCCCCTCTTCCATACCCAGTTTTTCCATGACCCCCGTAATGCGTTCGCCCCCGAAAATTCGGAGCAGATCATCTTCCAGAGCCAGAAAAAACCGGGAGGAGCCCGGATCCCCTTGGCGTCCCGAACGCCCCCTGAGCTGGTTATCGATACGCCGGCTTTCGTGGCGCTCCGTTCCCAGAATGTGCAGCCCGCCAAGATCCCTGACCCCGTCCCCCAGGACGATATCCGTCCCGCGGCCGGCCATGTTGGTTGAAATGGTCACCGTGCCCTTTTGTCCGGCCATGGCGATGATTTCAGCTTCCCGCTCATGATTCTTGGCGTTGAGCACATTATGCTTGATACCTCGCTTTCTTAGCTGTTTGCTGAGGCCCTCCGAAACGTCGATAGAGATGGTGCCCACAAGTACCGGCTGCCCTTTTCGATGCAGGTGAACGATTTCGTCCATCACGGCTTCAAATTTTTCACGGCGCGTTTTATAAATCACATCCGGGTGGTCGCTGCGGACCATGGGTTGATTGGTGGGAATGACGGTCACATCCAGTTCATAGATCTTTTTGAATTCGGTGGCTTCCGTGTCGGCAGTACCGGTCATGCCGGCCAATTTTTGATACATCCTGAAATAGTTTTGAAAGGTAACCGTCGCCAGGGTCTGGTTTTCATTCTCGATGCGGACGTTTTCCTTGGCCTCCAATGCCTGGTGCAGCCCCTCACTGTAACGGCGGCCCGGCATCAAACGGCCGGTAAATTCGTCAACGATGATCACTTCCCCGTTTTTGACGATATAGTCCACATCGCGTTTGAAAATCGTGTGGGCCTTGAGGGCCTGGTTTACATGGTGCAGCAGCTCGATATACTTGGGATCATAGATATTTTCCACCTTGAGGGCCGTTTCCGCCTTGGCCACCCCGGCATCGGTCATGATCACGGTTCTGGCCTTCTCGTCCAGGGTGAAATCGACGCCCTGCTTAAAGCGGGGGATGATACTGTTTACGGTATAATACAGGCTGGTTGATTTTTCGGCAGGTCCTGAAATGATCAGCGGGGTACGGGCTTCGTCAACCAGGATGCTGTCAACCTCGTCCACAATTGCAAAATTCAAGTCCCCCTGAACAATGCTTTGCCGGTCAAATTTCATGTTGTCCCGCAGATAGTCAAACCCGAATTCATTGTTAGTGCCGTAAGTGATATCTGCGCCATAGGCTCTTTGCCGCTGGCTGTCGTCAATCCCGTGAATGATGTTTCCCACGGACAACCCCAGATATTGATATATCTGCCCCATCCATTCCGTATCTCGTCTGGCCAGGTAATCGTTCACGGTGACAATATGAACACCCCCTCCCGTCAAGGCGTTAAGGTAGGCCGGCAGGGTGGCTGCCAGGGTCTTTCCCTCACCGGTTTTCATTTCGGCGATCTTTCCTTGATGCAATACCACCCCCCCGACCAGCTGGACATCGAAATGCCGCATGTTCAGGGTGCGCACGGAGGCTTCCCGGACTGTGGCAAATGCTTCCGGAAGGATATCCTCAAGGGACTCCCCGTTTGAGATCCTGGTTTTTAAATGTCCCGTTTGGGCCCTGAGCCGGCCGTCATCCATGGCCTTGATCGTGGATTCCAGTCCGTTGATCGTATCCACAATGGGCTGCAGCTTTTTCAATTCCCGATCGTTTTTGCTGCCGAACATTTTCGTAAGGAAGCCACCGATCATATATATCTATCCTCCTGTATTGAAAGGTAAATTCTTAGATATGAGTATTAAAAGAATAAGACAGTTTAACCCGAAATCAACTTGGAAACAAGCCTGGTGTGAAAGAAAGGCAGGCTAACCGCATTCGGACTGACTTAAAATCCAAATAACGATCTAGAGGGCTTTTTTAAGATGCATTGCGTTCGGGTGCCCGCTCAGCAAGCCGCGAAGATTTAGGAATGCCGCTTAAGGGGATGATCGGACACTAAAAAATATGAAGTTATTGTTGTGCGAGCCCTAGCAGGCCCTGAGATGTGAGGCAGTTTTCGGAGTCTAGGCCTACTTGCAAGCGCTCTAGGTCAATTCAGAATATATTTTGCGGGATTGACCGGCATACCGTTTAAGTGAACTTCGTAGTGTAGATGGGGGCCCGTGGTTCGGCCGGTTTTACCGAGTAGAGCTATCTTGTCTCCTCTTTTTACTTTGGTTCCCTTTTTTAACAAAAGCTCGTGACAATGTCCGTATTTGGTCACCAGGCCGTGGCCATGATTGATAGTGATCATGAGTCCCATAGCGCCCTTCTTCCCAGAGAAGCTGACGACGCCGTCCGCTGTGGCAATGATCGGGGTCCCCTTGTGGGCTGCGATGTCGAAACCCTTGTGAAATTCTCGGTTGCCGGTAAAGGGCGATTTTCGATATCCGAACCTGCAGGAAACCCAGCCGTTTTCCCTTACCGGCCGGATGGATGGCGTGGAGGCCAGGATATTGCGTTGTTCACCGATGGCCTTCAGCAAGGATTCAAATCCCTCTCGCTGATCGGCCGATGCCAGGGTCAATTGTTCTACCTGGTCGCCCATTTCACGGATTAAGCCGCTGTGTTTCCTGGCAAGTGGAATTCTGGGATTCATATCCTCGGGTAGAGGACCACCGATACCGAATATTCCACCCTGGTTTTCAACTTCAAGGTCCGCCATGATACGGATCTTATCCTCAAAGTGTTTTAAACCCTGCAGGCCGGCTTTAAGTCCATTGATCTCCGCGGCGAACCGCTGTATTTGCTTACGCTGATTCAGAATTTCATTCTGTTGCTCGGAAAGATGGTTTTTCAGCATGTGACCGTCAACCACGGCTGTCTTAAGATGTTGATAGTCGTTAATCAGATAAGCGCCGCCCGCTAGACAGGCCAGTGTGAACACTGAAATGATAAGCAACAGTTTCTGCGAGATGGTTATCTGCCTTGTCGTGGAGCATCCGTCGCCAAATAAAATCAGGGAGTACTTCTTTTGCATCATGGGTGATACGGTCCTATGGTTGTTAGCGTTATTGCCGAAGCGATGAGTATCCTTTCCTCTTTTTGATGGTGGTGATTCATTGGGCTGGCGACACCGGTGGACATGTTTCAGCCGTCCTGCCCCCGCCGACCAACTTTATCGGCTTATTCTAATAAATTCGGTTTACTTACCAGGCTGTTTTTCAATTGTCAAGGGGCGATTTTTAACCCAAAACAGCCGTTTTTAGAACAAATGAGGTGTAACGGCATGCCTATCTTTTTTCTATCGGCTGAAAAGAGGTAGGCATCGCTGCGGAGCGTTGGTGCTGACTCAAAATCCAAACGCTGTTGCCCTGTTTCGAAACCGCATGCTTTGAGGAGGCATGCGGTTTCCGATGTCACTAGGCATTACCCAGTTTGAACTTCAAAGACTTCAATGTGTTCAGCATCAACATGGTAATGGTCATAGGACCGACTCCCCCCGGAACCGGTGTAATGGCTCCGGCGATCTCTTTGGCGGCTTCAAAATCCACATCGCCCTGCAGAATCGCGATTTTCTTGCCGGTCTTTTCGCTGATTTTTTCACCCACACGATTGACCCCCACATCAATGACACAGGCACCGGGTTTGATCCACTCCGGTTTCACCAATCCGGGTACGCCGGCGGCGACGATCAGAATATCAGCCCGCTTGCAGTGACCCGCCAGATCCTTGGTGCGCGTGTGTACCACGGTGACGGTGGCATTGGCGCCCGGCCCTTTCTGAATCAACATATTGGCGATGGGCTTGCCGACAATATTGGAACGACCGACAACCACCACCTCGGCGCCGCTGGTTTCGACACCGGCACGCACGATCATCTCTTGAATGCCGGCCGGTGTACAGGGAGGAAATTTGACTTCATTCCCGCCGATCATCAGCCTGCCCACATTAACCGGGTGAAATCCGTCTACGTCCTTGTCCGGATCAATGGCATTGAGCACTTTTTTTTCATCGATGTGTTTCGGCAGGGGCAGCTGCACCAGAATGCCGTTAATGGAGTCATCGCGGTTATATTTGTCGATCAATCCCAGGAGGTCCGCCTCGGATATATCTGCAGGCTGACTGTCCTGCACCTCTTTGAATCCTACCCGGTGTGCGGTTTTAATCTTCAACGTCACGTAGGATATCGATGCTGGATTCTCACCGATAAGAATGGTCACCAAGCCCGGAACAACACCATGTTTATCTTTGATTTCCGCAACTTCGGTGGTGATTTCCTCCAGAATCTTTTCCCGAATCTCCGTCCCCTTGATTAGCTTTGCCGTCATGTTCATCTCCTTTTTTTGGTTTTATCAATTTCATTTCCCTGATTGAAAATCTTCAAAAAAACACCTAAAATTTTTGATGATAGTCAAACGCGTTTCGGGTGTCAAGAATGCCTGTTGCCAGGCTGTATTTTCGCCTTTTATCAGCCGAATCTCTCACTAAACCGCCTGCGGGACCGAGAAAAGCCCCCGGGTCTCGTCTAAGCCCAGCATGATATTCATATTCTGAACCGCTTGTCCTGAAGCCCCTTTCACCAGGTTGTCGATGGCGGAGATCATGACCAGGCTGTTGTCGGGTGCATGTACCCTGAAACCGATGTCGCAGCAGTTGGTTCCCCATACATGGGCGGTATCCGGAAACCGCCCTTCCGGGCAAAGGCGTACAAACGGCCGCCCCTCATAAAAGGTTGACAGGCAGTCATGGATTTCCCGCCAAAGCACCTTTTGTTTCAGCGTCAGGTAAATCGTGGTCAGCATACCCCGGGTCATCGGAACCAAATGAGGTACAAAGGTTAGATGCACCGTGGCGTTTGCCCACCTGGAAAGAACTTCGTCGATCTCGGGGTTATGGCGGTGTTCGGCCACCTTATAAGCCTTGAAGGAGTTATCGACCTCGCAGAAATGGGTCGTCAAAGAAGGTGATCTTCCGGCTCCGCTCACACCGGACTTGGCATCCGCGATGAGGGGACCGCCGCCCACGAGGCCGCTTTTAAACAGGGGTATCAAAGGCAGCAGAATACTGGTGGGATAGCATCCGGGGTTACCCACCAGATCGATGGATTGGATCTCAGGGGTATACACCTCCGCCAGCCCGTACACGGCCTGCGTCAACAGGTGTTGTGCCCGGTGCGGCAGGTAATGCGCTGCGTAGGTTTCCGGACTTTTAAAACGAAAATCGGCGGAAAGGTCCACGACCCGCTTGCCCCTAGCTAACAGGTCGGGAACGATCTCCATGGGCAGTTCATGGGGCAGGGCAGTAAAAAGAATATCCGCCCGTTCACAGACTTCATCCAAGTCATAAGCCTGGCAGGTCATATCGACATAACCGGTCATTGCCGGGTAAACGCTGTCGAACCGTTTTCCGGCGTACTGACGGGAGGTGAGGATGGTCAACTCCACATCCGGATGTCCGGCTAACAACTTGACCAGTTCAGCTCCGGCGTATCCGGTGGCACCAATTACACCCGCAGTCGGCATATCCCTCCTCCTTTTCAGCGATCCCAAACAATCCCTTCAAGCCTTAGGGTTCGCGCAGGTAAGCGTAGACTCCGAAAACAACTTCACATTCTAAGCGCCCAATCATTTCACTAAGCGGCGTTGCGAAACCACGGAATATGCCTGATATTCCTTA
>CAZWGD010000076.1:0-8395 GCA_964633235.1 uncultured Desulfobacteraceae bacterium
GGGTGACCCGGCCCAAATCATTCTGGGGATACATGCCACCCCGGAGGCACTGATGAACCTGCGCGCCGAGCTGGGTCTGGATAAATCTTTCCTGGGCCAGTACGCCGATTGGATCGGCAATCTCCTGATGGGCCGCAGCCAGCAGTCTATCCACTATAAAATGCCGGTATACGAGTTGATACTCGACAGCTTGGCGGTGACCGGACCCATGGCCCTGATTGCCATGGTGTTCGCTCTAGTCATCTCTTTGCCCCTGGGCATCTATGCCGCCCGGCATCAAAATCGAAGTGGCGACGTAGTGGTAATGTTCGGCACCCAGCTCGGGCTGGCCACACCGGAGTTCTGGTTCGGCATTCTGCTGACGCTCCTGTTTTCAGTACAGCTAGGCTGGTTTTCGGCCGGCGGTTTTCCAGGTTGGGGCGAGGATTTCTGGGGATCAATCAAGGCGCTGCTGCTGCCAGCCTTTGCCCTGGGTGTTATCCGGGCCTCTATCCTGACCCGCCTGACCCGCTCTTCCATGCTGGAAGTGCTGCGTGAAGATTATGTTCGCACCGCCCGGGCCAAAGGTCTCAGGGAACGCACAGTGGTTTACGTGCACGCGCTGCGCAACGCACTTGTTCCGGTTTTGACCATCATGGGGCTTCAACTGGGTCAGTTACTGGCCGGAGCGATCATTATCGAAAACGTTTATTTTCTACCCGGTTTGGGAAGGCTGGTGTTCAATGCCATCGGCCAACGCGACTTGCCGGTCGTCAGAGATATCGTACTGTTTATGGCGGCAGCGGTGGTGCTGGTCAATTTCATCGTTGACATGACCTACGCCACGCTGGATCCACGCATACGGGTCAAATCATGAAACGCTTTTTCAATAATAAAAACTTCACCGTTGGATTCATCCTGACCTCGATCGTTGTCATCGCCGCCCTCGTCAGCCTGTTCTGGACACCCTACGACGGCAACCGTATGAACGCACGCACCCGACTGCAGGGCCCTTCATTGAGCCACCCCCTGGGCACGGACCATTACGGCCGGGACACCCTCTCACGGGTAATGGTGGGCGCGGTAAACTCCATCATTGTCGGCCTGGTCACCGTGGCCATTGGACTGAGCGTGGGCGTGCTGCTGGGGTTGGCGTCGGCATATTACGGTCAGTGGGTGGATGAGTCCATCATGCGTTTTTCCGATCTCCTATACGGATTTCCGGCCGTGCTGTCCGCTATCTTGATCACTTCCATACTGGGGCCGTCCATGATCAATGCCATGCTGGCCATTGGAATCTTTTATATCCCCATATTTGCACGCCTGACCCGGGCGGTGTCGATGAGCATCTGGGAGCGGGAATACATAGCCGCCGCACGGGCAGGCGGCCTCAGTGAATGGGCCATCACCTGGCGGCATGTACTGCCCAATATTCTCTCTCCCCTTTTAATCCAGGGAACCATTCAATTTGCCGTGGCCATCCTAGCCGAGGCCGGGCTCAGCTACCTGGGACTGGGTACCCAACCGCCGCATGCGTCCTGGGGGCGGATGTTAAACGAAGCCCAGACCTATATGAACATCTCTCCCTGGATTGCCCTTTTCCCCGGTATGGCCATTGCCTGGGCTGTTTTGGGATTTAACCTGCTGGGGGACGGCCTGCGCGACACCCTGGACCCCAAGATGGTTCGCATTAGATAAGATACAATAGGATACAATATGGAGAGTCGTTTATGGTACCCAAAGAACTGATAAACCGGGTCGTCAATGCCGTTGATGGTAACGAAGTGATCAATCTTGCCGGAGATCTGGTGCGCATAAACTCCGTATGGGACCCGGAAGCCGGAACCAGCGAGCAGCCGGCAGCCGAACATGTTCTAGAGTGGGCCCAGGCGCAGGGGTTCGACGTCGAGCTGAACCAGGTGGCCCCCGGGCGGCCGAATGTGATCCTTACCCATACCTTCAAGCCTGGCGATCGGGTGCTCATGTTCGAAGGGCATACCGATGTGGTGACCCCGGGTGATATTTCCGCGTGGCGCTATGATCCCTTTGGCGCTGAGATTGTGGGCGGCCGTATGTACGGTCGCGGGACCAACGACACCAAGGGGAACCTGGCGGCCATGCTGGTAGCCATGGCCGTTTTGAAACGAACCGGCCTGGACCTGTGCGGATCGATCGTCGGGGGGGTGCTCTGTGATGAGGAAGATCAAATGCTGGGCGTCCAGGATTTCATCCGTCGTGGACATGCGGATGCCGTGACCGGAGCGATTATATGTGAACCGGAGGACGGCATGATTTGCACCTCCCAAAAGGGGGCCCTTCGGGCACGCTTTACCGTGACCGGTCGCATGAGCCACGGCGCTATGCCCCTTGCGGGACTGAATACCGCCCCGGCCGTGTCCCGGATCATTCAAGAGCTGGAGGCCTTGGAGTCCTCTGCTATGGACGACACCGGACGGGACCGGCACCTGGGCTGGCCCAGTTTCACCCCGACGGTGATTCAAGCACCGCCGACGGGCGCGCCCCAGCTAAATGTCATGCCGGCCTCAGCCCACCTGTTGGCCGATATACGCACCATTCCGGCCCAGTCCCATAAGGTCATCCGGGGGCAATTGTCCGCCTTGGCAAAAACAGTCCGGGACCAGGTGAATCAGCACTACACACGCCTGAACAGCCGCCTGGGGATCGACCGCCGGGCCGATATACAGGTGAGCGTAGAATTTTTAACCGATCGGACCTGCACCCGCACAGATCCCGCTGATCCGGTGGTGCAGGCGGCCGATTGGGCCACTCAAACCATGACCGCAAGACCGCCTGAATACGGTGGTGTTCCCGGCGCTACCGACGGCACCTATTTATGGGCCCTCAAAGGGATTCCCATCGTCACCATGGGTGCCGGCGACCGCGAAGTGCCGCACCAGGTGGATGAATGGGTCGATCTGGCACAACTGGTGGAGACGGCTAAAATTTATGCTTTAACGGCTTTGCACTATCTCGGCAGCTAAACCGGGTTTAGCTGCCGGTTCCGGGTTCCGGGTTCACGGTTCAACGGTTATGGGGGAATACCCCCATCCCGCTAAACAGGGACGCATTTGGTCGGCAGGATGCCCCGAAATGGCGGACTTGTTAAGGGTGCTGCAAACCATTTCAACTGTAAACTGTGAACCGTGAACCTGGAACTTGGAACCCTCCGCGGGCGGAAACCTGGAATTGCGAACTCTTGAACCCATAACCGCATAACCTTAAAAAATATGGTTAGCGAAGCACTTTTGGACATACACGATCTCTGTGTTGATTTTCACACCCCCGAAGGCATTGGCCGGGCAGTGGATCATGTCGATTTTTCCGTCACCCCGGGGGAAACCCTGGGGGTGGTGGGTGAATCGGGATGCGGAAAAAGCGTCATGGCTATGGCCAGCCTGGGCCTGATTCCCTCACCGCCGGGACACATCCGCTCCGGAAAAATCGTGTTTGACGGCCTGAACCTTCTCGATCTGGGTCCGCATGAAATGAGCCGCATCCGGGGAAAGCGGATCTCCATGATTTTTCAGGAACCCATGACCTCCTTGAATCCTGTTTTGAGCATCGGCAGGCAGGTAGCCGAGCCCTTGTTGGTGCACCGGAAATTACCCAAGTCAGAGGCCTGGAAACAAGCGGGAGACTGGCTTGATTATGTAAAAATCCCCGCGGCTAAAAAACGGCTCAACGACTATCCCCATCAGCTGTCCGGCGGAATGCGCCAACGGGTGATGATCGCCATGGCCCTTATATGCCGCCCCCAATTGCTGATTGCCGATGAGCCCACCACGGCCCTGGATGTGACGATCCAATCCCAGATACTCTCCTTAATGGTCGGATTGAAGCAAGAACTAAACATGGCGGTGCTGCTGATCACCCACGACTTGGGTGTTATCGCCCAGATGGCCAGCCGGGTCATCGTTATGTACGCCGGCCAGGTTGTGGAGCAGGCACCGTCGGCCACCCTTTTTGACCACCCTTTTCATCCCTATACCCAGGGGTTATTGAAATCCATACCCAGGCTGGAAAACAGGGGGCAGGGAAAAAAGCCCCGCCTGGCTGAAATCCCCGGAATGGTCCCGCCTATTACCGAAAGAATCAGGGGCTGTAAATTCGCCCAGCGCTGCACCAGGGCCTTTGATATCTGCCGAGAGCAACGCCCGGAGCTACTCCCCGTCGGCCGTGGACATAGAGCCCGCTGCTGGTTGAAGAGGTATCCCTTAAATAGGAAATGATATGCTTTCATCCGATTTACTCAGCGTGCATAACCTGACCAAACACTTCCCTGTAGGGGGCGGTCTGTTTACCAAACCCACCGCCTGGGTGCAGGCCGTAAATGGTGTTTCGTTTGCCCTGTGCAAGGGGGAAAGCTTCGGGGTCGTAGGGGAATCCGGATGTGGCAAAACCACCCTGGGCCAAATGATTGTGCGTCTGCTCGAACCGACCGGCGGCAGCATCTTTTTTAAGGGAACCGACATCACCCATCTTAATCGACGCTTGTTACGGCCCTATCGGCGGCAGTTTCAGATTATTTTTCAGGATCCTTATTCCAGCCTGGATCCTCGTATGACGGTCCTATCCATCGTTACCGAGCCCCTTTTCGCAGAGGGTCTATCGTCAAAGCATGAGCGCCGCAAAGTAGGTGCCGAATTGATGGAAAAAGTGGGCCTTAGATCCGATGATCTGAATAAATATCCCCATGAGTTCTCAGGGGGACAGCGCCAGCGTATCGGGATTGCCCGGGCCCTGTGCGTCCGGCCGGATCTGATCGTGGCTGACGAGCCGGTTAGTGCCCTGGATGTCTCCATCCAGGCTCAGGTAATCAATCTGCTGGGGGATCTAAAAGCAGCCTTTGACCTCTCTTACATCTTCATTTCTCACGATATCAGCGTGGTAGAACATATTTGCGATCGGATTGCGGTGATGTATCTGGGGAGTATGGTGGAAATCGCCCCTACCGGGCAGTTTATTCCCCACCGGCGCCACCCCTATTCGGCGGCCCTGCTGGCGGCCATCCCGCAGCCTGATCCGGGCAAACGTATCCAACCGGCCGCCATGGAGGGCGACGTACCCAGTCCCATCGATCCCCCTTCGGGATGCCCTTTTCATCCGCGCTGCAGTCATGTACTGGACAAATGCCGGAGGGATCGGCCTGTACTGGAGACGGTAGGCGATGAACACGCCGTAGCATGCTGGCTCAACAACGGAGAAGGATTAAAGGAAGGATAAAAACAGGAGGTGCAGCATGAGAATTGCCGTTATCGGCGCCGGCGCCATGGGCAGCCTGTTCGGCGGCTTGTTGACCGAATCCGGCATAGAGGTATGGATGCTGGATGTGTGGGAGGCCCATGTAACGGCGCTTAGACAGCATGGACTAAGAATCGAGCGCGAGGGGGTAACCCGCACTGTACGACCCCGGGCGACAACGGATCCCGGGGAGATCGGACCGGTGGATCTGGCGATCATTTTCGTCAAGTCGACTCAAACGGCCGCCGCGGCTAAAACCGCGGGGCGTTTGATCCGGACGGGCGGATGGCTGCTGACGCTGCAAAACGGTATGGGCAATGCCGACATCCTCGGTGAATACGTGGATATGAAAAACGTATTGGCCGGTACGACTTCCCATGGGGCCACCATGCTGGGCCCGGGCCGTATCCGGCATGCTGGAATCGGCCCCACACAGATCGGGCCGTGGGCCGGCGGGGATCACGCCATGGCCGAATCCGTGGCCCGGAAATTATCCGCAGCAGGGATCCATACCCAGGTGGCCGACGACATCCATGCGGTTGTGTGGCATAAGTTGTTCATCAATGTGGGTATCAACGCCATCACCGCCCTGACCGGGATTAAAAACGGCCAGATCCTCGACCTTGCCGCCACGCGGGAACTATCTGCAAAAGCGGTGCAGGAAGCCGTAGCGGTGGCCCGGGCGAAAAAAATAGCCGTGGAAGGGGATGTGGTGGCGCAGGTCCTCCGGGTGGCCGAAGCCACCGCGGCCAACCGTTCCTCCATGGGCCAAGATGTTGATAACCGGCGGCCCACCGAGATTAAGGCCATTAATGGTGCGGTTGTGCGCGAAGCGCTTTCCCTGGGGCTGGTCACGCCGATAAATGAAACCTTAACCGCGCTTATACAAACCCTGGAAACCCACTATCAGGCCAATAAGGAGATATAAATGACACAACCGAAGGTAACCATCAAGGATATCCGGCAGGCTAAGGCTGAGGGACGCAAACTGGTGATGATGACGGCCTATGACTATCCCTTCGGCCTCATGGCCGATGAAGCAGGGGTTGACATCGTACTGGTGGGCGATTCCCTGGGTATGGTGGTCATGGGGCTGGACGGCACCGTGGCGGTCACCATGGACAACATGATCCATCATATCCAGGCCGTGATGCGCGGCTGCAAAGGCCCTTTCGTGGTTGGGGATATGCCCTTCATGAGCTACAATACATCCATCAGGGAGGCCATCATCAATGCCGGCCGCCTCATGAAAGAGGGAGGTTGCGATGCTATTAAGCTTGAGGGCGGCGTGGATTTCGCCCCCACGGTAGAGGCCATTGTCAAAGCCGGAATTCCTGTTCAAGGCCACATCGGACTGACCCCCCAAACAGCCAGCGCCCTGGGCGGATTCAAGATGCAGGGCGGGGATGCCGCCGCCGCCATAAAGATCATCGAGGATGCCCGTGCGCTTGAAGAGGCCGGAGTTTTTTCCATGATCATCGAAGCCGTTCCGGCGCCCCTGGCCCAACTGGTGGCTGAAACGGTCAAGGTTCCGGTGATCGGCATCGGTGCCGGAGCGGATGTGGACGGCCAGGTCCTGGTCACCCATGACATGATCGGCTTGTTTGACAAGTTCATACCCAAATTCGTCAAACAGTACACCAAAATCCGCCCCATCATCCTGGATGCCTTGAAGGCATATAAGGAAGAGGTCCGCAAAACCGCTTTTCCAGGACCGGAACATGCCTTTTCGATGCCGGATGACACCCTGAAGACACTGAAAAAAATGGCCGCTCAGTGATGGGAGACATTCTTTTGTAAACAAGGCAGACCCGCCCATGAGTTCGTCGATTATCAGTCTATTATCCGGACTGGGAGGGATGTTCGGATGGGGAGTATCCGACTTTTTTGCAGGGGTCTATTCCAAGAAGATAGGCCCTTACAAAACCTTCTTCTGGTCGCAACTGGTGGGTTTGATTTCCATCCTTTTGCTGGCTACCGTATTTACGGTTGACCTCCATATCCCTGTTTTGATCATTCTTTTACTTCCCCTGGCAGTTCTTTTTTATTCCGCCGGATATCTGTTTTTCATGCGGGGTTTTCAGGTCGGCAATATTTCCATCGTGGCCGCCATCATGAATTTATGGGCGGTCTTTACCATGCTGATTGCGTTTATCTTCATGGGCCAACGACTTTCGGCGACACAGTTCGCGGGTGTTTTGATGATCATCTCCGGGGCTGTCCTGGCCTCCTTAAACTGGCGCCACATGAAAAATAGAAGCTTTCAGCTTTCGGCAGGCGTTAAAGAAGCGGTGTTCGGTGCTTTGGCCTTTGGTGTTTTCTGGAATATCAGCGAGGTTATATCTGAAAAAATCGGCTGGCTGCTGACCACCCTGTTCGTTAAGATGGGGATCATCTTGTTTCTGCTGCTTTTCTCCCTTTTCATCAAGCGGGAACTATGCCTGAAACAGGCCACTTGGAAAACGAAAGTTATGGTTATCTTGATGGGTGTTTTAGAAGCCGGAGCGGTAGCAGTGGTCAATTTCGGACTGGCCTTTGGGGATGCCATCCTGATTACACCGATTGCATCCGCTTTATCGGTGGTTACCATCGCCTTGGCCGTTGTTTTTTTAAAAGACAGGATCACCCGGCTTCAGGGAATGGGTATCATTACCGCTATTTGCGGCATTGTGGTTACCGGCATGTAAGATGGTTACAGACAGCGCCGACCGTCAACCGGGACAAGTGCATAATGCGATTTTCCAGAATCATCGATCAAGCCACTAGCTGATGCTGTTCTACTCGCTCTGAAATATACGCCACCCGCTCAACTAGATTATTGTCCAACACCATATCCCCCACGCCGATAATGATGGGATTTTTACCCACGGTTTTCAGCAAGTTGTCGATGAATGCTTCGAAAACCGGCCGCTCGGTGCGTTGCTCCAGCAGGCTGGACGGGATGCCCCCCCAGATGAGCGGACCCTTGCGCCATTTTCTCCAAGCTTCTTCAAAAGGCAGCTCAGTGATGGGCTGAGGGGTAAAAGATTCACACACGTCCAGACCGGATTCGGGCAGCAGGTCAACCAGAGGCATCAGATTGCCGTCCGTGTGGCTCCCCATTTTTTTGCCCCGGCCGTGAAGTATATCGGCATATTTTTGATAGTGGGGCAGG